>NZ_JBQQCE010000231.1:0-14676 GCF_052245645.1 Streptomyces sp. KR55
GCGCATGGGTGCAGCCTCGCACACGTCCCGCCGGGCCGGAGTCCGGATCCTGCGGCATGTTCAGGCATGGAGCGGCAGCCTCACCGTCACCGTCGTCGGCCCCCCGTCGGGGCTGTGGAGGGTCAGGTCGCCGTCGACCGTGCGGGCCCGCTGCACGAGCCCGGCCAGGCCGCCGCCCTCGGCGATGTGCGCGCCGCCGCGGCCGTCGTCCCTCACGCGCATCCTCAACGTGCCGTCGCCGGTGGACAGTTCGATGCCGCAGTGGCGGGCCCCGCTGTGCTTGATGACGTTGGCGAGCAGTTCCGCCGCGCAGTAGTAGGCGAGGCTCTCGATGGCCGGGGTCGGCCGGTTGGGCGCGTCCACCGACACGTCGACCGGCAGCGCGGCCCGCGCGGCGAGCGTGGTCAGCGCGTCGGCCAGGCCGCCGTCGAGGGCCGGCGGATGCAGGCCGCGGGAGAGGTCGCGCAGCTCGGTGAGGGTCTCCGTGGCGTTGTCGCGGGCTGTCTCGACCAGGCGGTGCAGCTCGGGCCGGTCCCGGTCGTCGAGCTGCTCGCGCACCATGTCGAGGCTCATCGCCAGCGCCGCGAGCCGGACTTGTGCGCCGTCGTGCAGGTCCCGCTCGAGCCGGCGTAGCTGCTCGGCTGCGTCGTCGACGGCGAGGGCGCGGGTCTCCTCCAGGTCCCGCACCCGCTCGGCGAGCACGCCGGGGCCGAGCAGCGCGTGCAGCAGACGGCGGTCCACGGCGACGACGGCCCGGGTCAACCACGGCGTGATCAGCAGGATCGCGCACCCCAGCGCGGTCGCCGCGAACGTGGCACCGAGCGAGTGCAGGCGCGGCCCGCCGCCGGGCAGCGGCGACACCAGTTTGAGGTCGTGCTGCCCGGCCGCCCACCGCAGCGGCGCGATGACGTTGATCGCGCCGATCACCCACCACAGCACCGCGTACAGGCCGAGCGTCGCCAGCGGCAGCTTCACCAGGACGTACGCCACCGCCCGCCACGCGCTCGCGTCCCGCAGCCGCGCCTCCACGCCCGCGACGAGCCCGCGCCGGGCGTCTGGCCGGGGCGGCTCCTCGACCCGCTCGCCGATCAGCCCCCGGGCGAGCCGCCGCTGCAGCGCGCCCAGGCCCCGAGCGAGGGCGAGCCCCGCCACCAGGAACAGGATGCCGGGCACCGCACCGAGCACCGTCAGCGTGAACGCGGAGCCGAGCGCCACAACGACCACGACGATGAGGACGAAACCCACCACCGCGGGGACGAAGGACAGCAGGCAGTACGCCGCCTGCGCCCACGTCCGCCGCGTCAGGGGCGCCGTCAGCACGGTGCGGACGGCGCGCAGTTCACGCATCGCGCCGCACCAACAGCCTTCCGCCCACCGCGAGCAGCGCCGCCGTGTACAGGCACAGGACCGCGAACCCCACCCACGGGGAGAGCACGTCGTCGACGGGCACGCTCACCGAGAGCGAGTTGCCCGCGATAATCGTGGGGAAGAACTTGGCGATCGTCGTACCGGTGAACCCGGCCAGCAGCAAGGGCAGCACGAACAGGAAGCCGACCAGCGTGCCGATCGCGCTCGCCGTGTGCCGGGTGATCGCGCCGATGCCGATGCCCACGAGACCCACGAGAGCAAGGTACGTACCGGACAGCAGCACCGCACGCAGCACGTCCGGGTCGCCGAGCGAGGGGTGCGGCACGTCAGCCGCGAGCGCAGCGCGGCCCGCGAGGAACGTCACGAACGTGACCACCTCGCCGAGGACCAGCGCGAGCCCGCCGAACACCGCCGCCTTTGCGGTGAGCGCAAGACGCCGGTTGGGTACCGCGGCGAGCGTCGAGCGGATGGTGCCCGACGAGTACTCACCGGTGATCACCAGCACGCCGAGCGCCCCGATGATCAGCTGGCCGAGCGCCACCCCGGCCAGGACGTTGTTGGTCGGGTCGAAGGACGCGATCTTCTCCGCGCCGCGCGGCGCCTTGGTGTTGGCCATCGTCACGACACCCATGGCGATCATGCCGACGACTGTGAGGAGCAGCGCGTATGTCGTGGAGCGCAGGCTGCGCAGCTTGATCCACTCCATGCGGGCGGCGTGCCGCAGGCCGTAGTGCCCGCTGCGTGCGGGGGCGTACGTCGTCGTGGTCATCGCCGGCTCCTCTCGGCGCTGTACGTGTCGCTGCCCTCGGTCAGCGCGAAGAACGCCTCCTCCAACGACCGTCCCGAGGCGGTGAGTTCGGCGACGGACGTGTCGGCGAGGAGTCGGCCCGAGCCGATCACGACGAGGTGGTCGGCGGTGAGCGCCATCTCGCTGATGAGGTGGCTCGACAGCAGGACCGTGCGGCCCTCGGCGGCCAGCGACCGCATCAGCTCCCGGATCCAGCGCACCCCTTCCGGGTCGAGCCCGTTGACCGGCTCATCGAACAGCAGCACCGGCGGGTCGCCGAGCAGCGCCGCCGCGATGCCCAGCCGCTGCGCCATGCCCAGCGAGAACGTGCCCGCCCGCTTGCCCGCGACCGAGGCCAGGCCGACGGCCTCCAGGACCGCATCGACCCGCGCCGGGTCGACGATGCCGCCGCCCGCGGCGAGCGCCGCGAGGTGGCTGCGGGCGCTGCGGCCGGGGTGGAAGGTGCGGGCCTCGAGGAGAGCGCCGACCTCGCGCAGCGGCCAGCTCAGCCCGCTGTAGGGGCGGCCGCCGATGGTGACGTGACCGGCGTCCAGCCGGTCGAGCCCCATGATCATGCGCATCGTGGTGGACTTGCCGGAACCGTTCGGGCCGAGGAATCCCGTCACACTCCCGGGACGCACCCCGAAACTCAGATCCTCGACGGCGACTGTCCCGCCGTACCGTTTGGTGAGACCCCTGGCCTCGATCATCACGACTACCCGTCCCTGTTCGTGCGCCGGTCGACGCGTCGGATGGACGTGTTCCACGTTAGGAACGGGAGACGGACGCCGGAACGAGGTTGTCCTCCGAGACCTCTGGGGGAAATCCCCCAGGCCACGAGCAGGCGGGAGCGGCGCGGGCGGCGTCACATCGGCGCGGTGGCCTCGGCCTCGACGGGCTCGTGCCACGGCGCCGCCTTTAGGGCGTGGGAGGTACCCCCTCCGCTGCCCGTCGGAGAAACCCGAGATCCAGGAGGATGTCCGCGCAGACACGCGTACCCCGACGCCGCGGCGGGTGTCAGGACATCCCGTCGCCGTCGACGCCGTCAATGTGCAGACGGGAGCGCATGTCCAGGCGCACCTCGCGGTACGGGCACACGTGGCCCCAGAACAACGGGGTCAGACCGTGCCGGTCGGCCAGCGGCACGCCCTTCTCGCGCAGGACGAGGAAGTCGGGGACGTGGCGCCGCCGACGACCGTCCACAGTGGTCGACAGGAGGAACGGCTGGGCGAAGACCGCTGTCACGTCCTTATCGAAGTCGGCGTAGAGCAGTCGCGTCAGCTCAAGCCGCGACTCGTAGACGACGTGGTCACGGATGGTGGACGACCAACACGTACCCGAATAGTGCATCTGCCCGTCCCGCCAGCGGAACGTACGCCACGGCAATGAGGGTCCGAAGACATCAACGCCTGAGGCCGACCATTCCAGGTCCTTGTCGATCTACCCGTCCGTACGGCGCAGACTCATCGAGACCTCGCCGACCACACGCGACATACCCCACCCCCGAGCAGCAAGAAACGGGAGTAGCGCTCCCGAACTCGACCAGCTACGACAGCTCAACGATCAAGCCAGATCGGGCCGCTGCATAGATCGAGAACGGGAACCGCACTACGACGAGTGACAGATCAGACACGCGCATGCGTCTCACCACGCTGTCCTTTGGGCCAGACAAGGGCCACCGTCAATGAGAAAAGGACGCGGGAAATGCGAACCTACAGGACGTCGGCGACGACCTGGGCGACGGTGAGGAAGTACGTGTCGTACTTGAGCGTGCGAATGACCGCGAGCTCTTCGTCCAGTCGTTGGCGGGCACGGGGGTCGCGGTCGAGGCCGCGGCGGATGAGGCCGACCTCGGCGCGCTCGCGCAGCAGCCTCGCTGCGTGTTCGGGGTCGACGGTGCAGGCGTCGGCCGTGGCAGCGGTGTCGGCCAGAAGTCGGGCCGCGCGGTCGTCGCCGTGGCCGGCGGCCGCGGCGATACGGCGGGCGATCTCCCGCATGACGGCCGCGTCCTTCAGCCAGCGCTCGCCGGCGTCGAGGTGGCGTCGGTCGATGGGGCGCAGCAGGCGGGCGGCGTCCAGGACGTCGGCGAGGCAGTGCTGGTCTCGGACGGCGTTGGTCAGCACGGCGGGGATGCCCAACTGGTCGGCGAGGGTGAGGATGCGGGCGGCCAGGCGCAGGGATCCGGGCCCGGTGCCGGTGAGGTAGTGGAAGCAGGCTTCCAGGCGTAGCCGGATGCCGGGCAGCTGCCGCCAGGGGCCAGGAGGTGTTCCGCGAGGTCGGGTCGGCCGGCGGACAGGGCGCGGACCGGTTCGGAGGCGGGTCCGAGCAGTACGGTCAGCCCCTCCCCCGCGTGCCGGCGCAGGTCGTCCCAGGCCAGAAGGGGCGGGCCGTCGCCGTGGGCGTGGGCGGCGGAGGTCAACCGGCACAGCCGTGCCCAGCCGGTGCAGGACTGGGCGAGCAGGACGACACGGACGGGCGGCTCGGCCACGTGGGCGCCGCCACGGACCGGGGCGCGGCGGCGCTGTGCGGGGGCGAGCGGGGCGACGGCCAGGTTGATGCCGAAGATCGGCCGGATGCCATGCTCGAGTGCGGCCTGCGCGAACCGTACGGCGCCGGTGACGGTGTCGCGGTCGGTCAGGGCCAGCGCGGTCGTACCGCGTTCGGCGGCGCGCTGGATGAGGTGCTCGGGGTGAGATGCGCCGTAGCGGGTCGAGGACCCGGAGGCGGTGTTGAGGTGGGTAAACCCGCCCATGGTGCGCCTCCCATCTCCCTCCCCCTTCGACGCGTTGCGTGGTGCCCCACCCATCCATTCTCGAATATTTGTTCGAATATCGTAGCGCGTGAGGCCCCAGGTCACGAGCGTGGCGGGTGAGTGTCACCCGCATGCAGGACACCCGCCGCGCCTCCTCGTGCGACTAGGGAGCCCCGCCCATCGGCAGGGGAGTCGTCGTCGGGGCCGGGAGGCGGCTCCGGCCGGGTGATTTTCCCTCGCGTACGCGTGCACAGTTATAAGCGCATTGCCCCAATTCACCTATGTTCAAAACTTCTTGACAAGTTTTCAGATGTTCTGTCATGTTCTGTTCTGTGATGGCGGAGCGACCAGGAGAAGGGACTAGCGATGGGACGCAAGGGATTCGGCCCGGTCCAGCTGGCCAATCACACGGGCCTGGCCCGGTGGCACGTCGAACGGGGACAGCTCACGGGACTCATCCCGGCTCCGGCCCTGGACTCGGGCCGGTGGTCGAACGAGCAGGCCGACGACGTCAAGGCACGCCGCGACCAGATCATCGAGGTGCTCGGCACGCACCCCGGCTACGGCGCGAGCCACGGGGCGCAACTGCTGGCGCAGGCGCCGCATCTCGCCGGCAAGAAGCTCGAGGTCTGGGCGTGCGACATCGAGCAGCTCACCTCGGAGATGTGCGCGGCGCTGGAGCAGATCGTGACCGAGCGGGTCGCGTGGCTTCAGGCCTCGGCCCGTACGGACGAGGCGGCTCGCCGGTGCGGCTGGGAGGTCGCCGAGTTCGAGAAGGCCGCCCAGGAGCAAGGCATCGCGCCCGGCCGCTTCGGACGGTGGGCGCTTGAGGACGTCGAGCGGCTCGCCGGCAACGAGGACCTGGGGGCGGACATCCTGTGCGCGGATGCTCGGCCCGGAGCTGGCGGCGCAGCACCTGGATATCCGGCGCCGGCACCTGGAGTACTGCATCGAGGCCGGATGGCCGGCACCGGTCAGCCACGTGCGGCGCACGGTGTGGTCGGGCGACCGCGGCCACCGGAAGGTCGTCGAGGTGCCGATGTACCGGGTTGGCGACCTGGACGCGCTCAAGGACATCCCCGGGGTGGACTGGGAGGCGGTCCGGGCGACCAAGCCCGGCCGACCCTCTCCGCTGCGGGCCTTCGCCCAGCCGGCACCGCAGCGGCCACCATCGTCCGCGCCTTCGTCGACGAGCTACGCGAGACCTTCGACCTGCCGGTCTGGACGCGCTTCGCGAACCTCGACAACCGCTGGCTGATCGACTGGGAGCCGGGCCTGGACGGCACCCCCTCGCGGGACGACGTCGCCGCGCTGCTCGCCGGCAATCCGGTCGCCTCCCGCTTCGCGGACGGCATCCAGCTGCTGAGCAAACAGGGCAGGGCCATCCACTGGGCGCGGCAGATGTTGCAACCAGGCGTGGCCTGCGTGCTGGACACCGAGACACACGCCCTGTGGGGACGGGTCATGGAGATCGCCGTGGTCGACGCGGCCACCGGCGAGGTCCTCCTGGAGAGTCTGGTCAACCCGCAAATCCCGGTGACCGAGGACAGTTTCGACCTTCACAAGATCACTGACGCGATGGTCGCGGACGCACCAACCTGGGACCAGGTGCTGCCGGAGGTGCTGCGCGTCACCGCCGGGCGGAAGATCCTCACCTACAACGCGGAGTATGACAAGACGGTCATCATGAACGACTGCCTTCGGGTGGAGGCGGATCCGCAGCACCTACGGGAGAGGGATCGGTGGGGGTGCATCATGCGCAAGCGCTCCGACTGGGAGGGCATGCGCGACTTCCTGCCGCTGGACGGCGGGCACCGTGCCCTTGGCGACACGTGCGCCGCGCTGGACGTCCTGTGCTCCTTGGCGTCGGCCCCGGAATGGGTGCTGGAGCGTACGGAGGAGAAGGTCAGCGCCTGATTCGGCTCCCGCTCCCTGGCATAAGTAGGGCCCGGCCTGTGCGGTACAGGCCGGGCCCTCGCATGTCTGCTGGTCAGGACGGCATGGTGGTCGCTGTCCCTTCCGAGCGCTGCCGATCAGAGGTCACGGCCACAGACCGGGGATGATGGAGATGCTCAGAGCCGCGACGATGACGCCTAGCATGGCCTGGCCGTTTACCTCCTTTCTGAAGCCGTCCATCGCCAGGAGAACACCGAGGCCGCCGATGATGCCGGCCACGACGAACTCAGAGTCGGGGTCGAGCAGTCCCTGAAGCACGCCGTCTCCGTGGGGGTGTGGGTCCGCATGGTTTCGGAGCTGCGGGTTTTTGCGCTGAGTGACGACTGGGAGGTTCTCGCGCAGGCTCTCACCCGTTACTTCGCCAGGAGCGCAGGCGGTCGGCGATGTCGTAGACGGTGAGGCGCAGCGCACGGATGTCGGTGATCAGGTCCCGCCACTGCTCGTATGGGGCGTCCACGGTCTCCCCGGACGCCACGATGTAGGCCACGGCGACGCCGTAGGCGTAGAACTCGTTGCGCGCCGGCAGCGGTCGCAGCAGCACGATCTGTTCCATGAGTGCCGCCGCCCGCCAGTAGGCGTCTGGCGAACTCTCTTCCAGGTGTGGGGTGTTCACCCGGTGCCGGGCAACAGCGGCGACCAGGGCGGAGTAGTCCTGCACCGTGAGGTCCTTGCCGAGCAGTTCTTCCTGGCGATCGAGGAGCCAGCGGATATCAACGTGCAGTTCCAAGGTCAGGCCACCCGGCGGGGGGCCGACGCGGGAAGCCCGCCGAAGTCACGGTCGAAAGCCTCGGCGAAGCCCGGTCGCCGGATGGCAGCGCGGAAGGCGTCTGTCGCCGCGCCCAGCTTGGCCTGGTTCTCCTCCTCGATAGCCAGCTCCGCCAGGTAGGCGCGGACGCTCATGCCGCGGGCGCTGGCGAGGGCCGCGAAGCGGTCGCGCGTCTCTGTATCGATCTTGACAGTCGTGTCAGCCATGCCCTCAGTATGCCTTCACGAATACCTCGGCGAATACCCATTCGGGAGGCCCTCTCCCGCCTTCCGCTCACTGGCCGTCGTCGACCAGATCGGGCGAGAGGTCACCGCGCACCCGTCGAACACGCGGACGGTGGCGATAGCGGGCCGAACTCCAACCGCGGCTGGTCCACCTCGATCTCCACCACGACCTCCGGCTTGACCGGCCAGAAGCGCACCGGATCCGCGCCGGGCAGCCCGCCCACCGTGGCCGGCAGCTCGCGCATCTCCTCGCCGGCCGCGTGCAAGAGCGGCGCCACGGCCAGACGGACCTGCTGAGCGAGCGGCAGACTCACGCCAACCGCCCGCATCCGGCCGCCCGTTGGCCGGCCCAGCACGAGGGCCTGTGCCGCCGGCGTCGTTCCGGTCACCCCGATGACCACGGCCTCGGCGGTGTGGCGAGCGACGGCGGATCGTCTTCACCGATCCCACCACCCGGATCTTCTGCGGTATGCCGACCGCCACCATCCCTCTGCCGGTCGAGGTCACCGACCTCCGCCAGGTCCTCCAGGACCAGGCGGCTCCGAAGGCGGCCCTGTCAGCGCTGGTCATCTTCCACGCGCTCACCTTCGGAGAACTGCGCACCGTGCTCACCACGGACCTGCGCGACGGCAGGCTCTTCCTGCCCAACCGCACGGTCCTGCTCGCAGACCCGGTGCGCGACCGGATCGCGGCCTACCTGGACTACCGCAACAGCCGGTGGCCCCGCACCGCCAACCCTCACCTGTTCCTCTCCCAGACCACGGCCTGCGGCGTGGAACCCGTCAGCCACGTCTGGATCAACGACGGACTCGGCATGCCCGCCCGCCGGCTCCGCGAGGACCGCCTCCTTCACGAGGCCGAGGCCACCGGCGGCGATCCCGCCGCATCTGCGACCTGTTCGGCCTGACCGTCGGCGCGGCCCTGCGCTACACCTCCACCGTCGACCAGGCCGGCCTCGTCGAGTACAACCTCCGCAACGTGAGCCCGCCAGCGGATCCTGGAGGGAGAGTTTCCCGGACCCGCCAGGTCGGGGTCTCCACCGGTAGGCCCGAACCCGGGTTCTCAAGATTCTTTGCCGGTTGATGCTCCTGCCGAGGCCGAGAAGGGAAGGCGCACACTACGAGCTTGAAGAGCAGCCCTGTGACCCGCACCTACGAACCCACCTTCCGGACGTTGCCCAACGATCGGACCGAGCCCGCACCCGTGCCCCCTAGCCAGCCCGACAGTCTGCAGGGCGTGTTGGTCATCGCCGCCGACGGCAGCGCCCGCCTGGAGCCCGAGCGTTATGCCAACGATGGCCTCACCCACGGTTGTTCCGTCATGGGAAGCGACAGGTTCCGCAACGAATGCCGGGACACTGTCCTGGCGTCCACTGTCTACTGGGCTCTGCAGGCCCAGGACTGGGCCAAAGGCACCGGCTGCAGGTGCAGCGGCGCACAGCACTTCTCCCGCCGGGAGCTGGTCCTGCCGAGCGGGCCGCAGTGGGACCGAGCGGTCACCACCGCGCTGCTCGGTGACTGGATCGATCCCCTGATCGCCGGCGAATGCCTCGACAAGACCGCCTACAGCCGGATAAAGACCGAAGCTCATACTGTCCATCAGCAGCTGGTCCCGCTGTGGCGCCGACGGGTCCGCGGCACCCGCGTCGCGCTGCTGGAGACCCCTCTCGGGGAGAACCTCACCCTTCTCGATCTGGTCGTCGGCGACCTGCGGATGGATGACCTGGTCTTCGAATCCGCCTTCGACGACGAGCGCATCAACGCCATCGTGGCCCAACTCTCACTGGCCGAACGGCGCGTGGCGATGGCCTGGGCTCACCCGGCCATCGCCACCTGGACCGAGGCCGCCCCGTACGCCGGCGCGGCGGATCCGGAGGCCTTCGGCGAGCGGGTGCGGCGCAAGCTGAAGCGTCTGGGTACCCGGTACACCACCCGCACCCGTGCCGCTGCCGCGCCCCGGGACGGTGTCCGGTGAACCGCCTCGCCCAAACCCAGCGACCCATCTGTCTGAGAATGCCCGGCGGCCCCGCCGCAACGGCTCTGCTGGGCACCGGATCGGCGGAGGCCGCGCTCGCGAACGGCGCGCTCCCGACCGACTCTCCCCTGGCGTGGCCCCTGGTGGTTCTCGCCCTGGGCTCCATGGCCTACGACCTCGGCGTCCGTGCACTGGCCCGCCGACGTCAGTGCCCGGCCTGCGGGGCCCGGGGGTTCCCGGGCCCCGCAGGCCATTTCTCGTCGCTTTGACACCTCAAGTTCGGTGCACCCGGGCAAACTCAGGTCCGCCCGGGTACGGTTACGGCTACACCACCCGTCGGTTCGGCTTCGAGCTCCCTTCGGAAAACGCGACCCCACGGCCTTCCGCCATCTTTCGGAGCACGGCCACGGTCGCCCGGCAGTCCCCGAGCGCCCGGTGGTTGCTACCGTGCAGGGGCTGCCAGGTGCACTCGCCCCAGTAGTCCGACCAGTCCCCGTACCACGTCGAGTAGGGGATCATCACGTCCTCGAATCGCACGGCGTCGAGCCACGCGTGGGCGCTGTCTTCGGGTCGTCGTGGCCGGCCTGCACCTCTTCAGGTATCCACCACACCTCGGTAATAGCGCAAGTGTTCGAACGCGGCTCGAGCGCCTGCCGGAGGCTCAGCCGCTCGTCTTAGTTCGGTGACCCGCGTCACACCCGGCTCCTGTCAGCAATCGGGGCGCCGTCTCGTTCAAGGGGCACGCGAACGAGACAGGAGCAACGCCATGAAGCACCGCATCGTCGTACTCGGCGCCGGATACGCCGGGGCCTTCGCCGCCGGAAACCTGGCCCGCCGGCTCTCCCCCGCCGACACCGAGATCACCGTCGTCAACGCCGTGCCCGACTTCGTTGAGCGGATGCGGCTCCACCAGCTCGCGATCGGCCAGGACCTCGCGTTCCGCAAGCTCGCCGACGTATTCGCGGGCACCGGGGTGCGGCTGCACCTGGCGCGCGTCACCGGCGTCGACCCCGAGCGCAGAACTGTCGCCGTGACCGGCGAGGACGGCGACGGCGAGCTCGCGTACGACACGCTTCTCTACGCGCTCGGCAGCTCCGTAGCCCACCATGGCGTGCCCGGCGTGGCCGAGTACGCCTTCGATGTGACCGGCCTGTCCTCGGCGCTGCGTCTGCGCGAGCGCCTGGCCGGCCTGGGCGAGGGCGGCACCGTGCTGGTCGTCGGTGAGGGGCTGACCGGCATCGAGACCGCCACCGAGTTCGCCGAGTCCCGGCCCGATCTCTCGGTCGCGCTCGCCGCCCGCGGCGAGCTGGGTGCCTGGCTCTCCCCGAAGGCCCGCCGTCACCTGCGCCAGGCCTTCGACCGGCTCGGCATCACCGTCCACGAGCACACCGGCGTCGAAGCCGTCGAGCCGACACGGGCGATCGCCGCCGACGGTACGTCCATCCCGGCCGACGTGACCGTGTGGTCGGCCGGGTTCGCCGTGCACCCCATCGCGGCCGCCAGCGGCCTGGAGGTCGCCGAGACCGGCCAGATCGTCGTCGACCGCACCATGCGCTCGGTCTCGCACCCGGACGTCTACGCCGCCGGTGACTGCGCCTACGCGATCGGCGAGAACGGCCGGCCGCTGCCGATGTCCTGCGCCTCGGCCGGCTCCACCAACATGCAGGCGACCGCCGCGATCATCGCGCGCCTGACGGGCAGCGAGGTACCGACCATTGGGCTGAAGTACCACGGCAACCACATCAGCCTCGGGCGGCGGGACGCGGTCTTCCAGATGGTGGACGGGGACGTCCGGTCGAAGTCCTGGTACCTGGGCGGCCGGACCGCCGCGCGGCTCAAGTCGGGCGTGCTCAAGGGGGCCGGGTGGGGCATCGCCCACCCGACCTTCGGCATGCCCAAGCGCAAGCGCCGCCTGGCCACCACGCCTGACCGGGTCGGTGTGAGGGTCGCCGCATAGGTTGTTCCGCATGGACAGCGCAGCCATCGATCGGTTCGAGGCCAGCCGGGGCCGGCTGGCCTCGCTCGCGTACCGTCTGCTCGGCTCGGCCGCCGACGCCGAGGACGCCGTGCAGGACGCGTTCCTGCGCTGGCAGGCCGCGGACCGGGAACGTATCGAGGTGCCGGAGGCGTGGCTGACCAAGGTCGTCACCAATCTCTGCCTCGACCGGCTCCGCTCGGCGCAGGCGCGCCATGAGCGGGCTGTCGGAGACTGGCTGCCCGAGCCACTCCTCGAGGGCGACCCGATGCTCGGCCCTGCCGATACCTTCGAGCAGCGCGAATCGGTGTCCTTGGCCGTACTGACCCTCATGGAGCGCCTCTCCCCGGTCGAGCGGGCCGCTTACGTCCTGCGCGAGGCCTTCTCCTACCCCCACGCCGAGATCGCCGGGATCCTCGACATCACCGAGTCCGCGAGCCAGCAACATGTCCACCGGGCCCGACGCCGGGTCGCCGCCGAGCGCCGCAGCGGCGACGAGGTGGACCCGGCGTCCGCGCGCCGGATCGTCGAGGAGTTCCTCGCCGCCGCCACGTCAGGGCGCACCGAACGGCTGGTGGCGCTGCTCACCGCCGACGCGACCGCGGTCTCGGACGGCGCCGGACTGGCCAGGCAGCTGCTGCGGTACAAGACGCGCGAGCGCATCGCCTCCTACGTGCGGGCCGGCTTCAAGCCCACTCCGGCGAAGCGGCGGCTGGCCGGCGGCACGCCCGCGTTCCACATCGCGCTGGTCAACGGCTCCCCGGCCGTCCTCGCCGTGGTCGACGACCGGGTCGTGGGCGCCGTGGCGTTCGAAGTCAGCGACGGCAAGGTCGCGTCCCTGCGCGGCATCGCCGCCGCGGACCGGCTCGCGCGCCTCAACGAGGCCTGGCGGCAGCACGAACCCGACGCGCCGGTCATCAACGCATGGTGACCAGAGCCACCGGAATCCAGTGACCTGAGTCGGAGCGAGGACGGCACCCCTTCGGCCCCCGCGCTGCACAGCAGCACGGGGGCCGAAGCACGTCGGTCTCCCGAATCAGACTCGGCCATGCAGCAGTTCGGACCCCGATGGCTTCCCAATAGAGAAGTCAAGCCATGTGTGGGTCCTGCTGAGGGGTAGAGCCGTCATCGGTCGAACAAGACCATGAACTGCACATGCTCTGAGCCGTGGAGCTCGGCAGGCGTCCTAAACGCTTTGAGACAGTCGCACGATCTCTCGTAGGTTGGCCCGCGTGACCATCGAGGTGCCATACCAGCCGCTTCCGGTTGACCAGTCGGACGTTCGCTACGCCCACGGCCCCGACTCGGCTGTACAGCCGGGGGTGCCCGCCGGTGAGACCATCGAGTTCGCCTGGGACGACAGCGCGATCTACCCGGGCACGTCACGGAAATTCTGGGTTCATGTGCCCGCGCAGTGCGACCCTTCGGAGCCGGCGTCGTTGATGGTGTTCCAGGACGGATGGTGGTACCTGAATCCCGAGGGGGAGGTCCGCGGCGCGATCGTCCTGGACAACCTCATCCACCGCGGTGACATCCCGGTCACCATCGGCGTATTCGTCGACCCCGGTGTCTTCCCCGACGCCGAGGATCCGAAAAACCGCAACACCGAGTACGACGCATTCGACGACCGGTACGTCAGCTTTCTCCTGACCGAGATCATCCCTCAGGTCACGAAGCGGTACTCGATCGCCGAGGACCCCGACCGGTGGGGCATCTGCGGTGGCAGCAGCGGCGGCAACTGCGCCTTCACCGCAGCGTGGCTGCGCCCGGACAGGTTCCGCCGAGTCATCGCGTGCCTGTCCAGCTTCACGCAGATGTCAGACGGCAACCCCTACCCCGATCTCATTCCCAGCGTCCCCCGCAAACCGCTGCGCATTTTCATGCAGGCGGGCCATCGTGACCTGCAGTGGAACGAGCCCGAGTGGAATTGGCTCGCCAACAACTTGCGCGTCGCGGCCGCTCTGGCAGAAGCCGGCTACGACTTCCGCCTCGTCCTGGGCGATGGCGGCCATAGCCCCAATCACGGTGGTGTGCTGTTTCCCGATGCCCTGCGCTGGTTGTGGCGATCGGACGATCGCCCGGACTAGCCAGTGGGCTGGGGCGGGGCGACTTGGTAGAGGCGTCGGTCCCGGATCAGGGCCCACAGGACGTTGACCCTGCGGCGGGCGAGGGCGATCACGGCCTGGGTGTGGCGTTTCCCCTCAGAGCGCTTGCGGTCGTAAAACGTCCGGGAATTGAGGTCGTAGCGGACGCTCGTCAGGGCAGACATGTAGAAGATGCGCTGGAGACCTCGGTGGTAGTGGCGGGGGCGGTGCACGTTGCCGTTCCGCTTCCCTGAATCGTGCGGTGCCGGAGCCAGGCCGGCGAACGCCGCAAGCGCGTCCGGACCGGAGAAGTCCGCGAGATCGTGGCCGATCGCGGCGAGGAACTCGGCACCCAGCAGCGGGCCCATGCCGGGCATGCTGGCCACGACCTCCGCCAGCTCGTGCGTCCGGAACCTGGCCTCGATGAGCCGGTCGACCTCGGCGACCTTCGCGTTCAGGACCTGAACCTCCTCTGCGAGCGTCCGGACGAGCTGGGCAATCACAGCCTCGCCGGGAACGGCTGTGTGCTGTCGCTCTGCGGCCTCCACCGCCTTCCTCGCAAGCTCATCCGGGCTGCGGACTCCGCGGGCACTCAGCCATCGGGCGAGCCGCGCAGTGCCGAGACGCCGGAGGACTGCGGGGGTCTGGTAGCCGGTCAGCAGGACTAGTACTCCAGCAGGATTTCGCTGTCTGACCTGGTCTTTTCGCCGGGTGGCGGGAGTGTAGCGGGACTTCGATCGTGCGGGGGCGGTCTCACGGAGATCGCCCCTCGATCGTGCGACCACGCCGC
>NZ_JBQQCE010000232.1:0-14659 GCF_052245645.1 Streptomyces sp. KR55
CGCGTGCCCGCTCACTGACGCGCGACGTGCCGTTGCGCTGGTCGAAGCGCGCCGCCAGGGCGAGGGCCTCCGCGCGCGCGTGGGCGGCCAGTTCGCGTGCGTTCCACGCCCGGTCGGCCGGTCCCGGGACCTGCTGATCGCCCAGGCCCAGCTCGGTGAGACGGTCCATGAGCAGGCTCACCACGCTCATGAACTCCATTCGGCTGCGCGGATGTCCGGTGTCGGTGAAGTACGCCGGCCGCTCGGCCAGCAGCTCCAGACCACGCGCCTCGTTGCCGGTCAGCGCGCAGAACTCGACATGGTCGGCGTACGCGCCCCGCATGCTCTCCATGGCCCGTACGAGCCGGAAGCCGCGCAGATGGTGGGCGCGTGCCTCGTCCAGGCGGCCCAGCCGCAGCAGGGGCACAAGGGAGGACGCCAGGGTGGTGTGCGGCTCGTGGGCGCAGGTGAACTCGCCGTCCAGCACCGGACCCCACAGCTTCAGCGCCTCGGCGTCCGCGCCCCGTTCCACCTGCCACCAGCCCTGACCCTGCAGCTCGCACGCGTGGCAGTCGGCCATCCGGTCCCGGTCTGCGGCCAGCCACGCGGCGTACGCCCGCTCCGCCCGCTGCACGTCTCCGATGTGCGCGGCCACGCTGAACTCGGCGCTGCGCACGGCCCGTTCGGAGTGCCCGGCGAGGCGGTAGCGGTGCTCCATCTCGCCGAGCCACTTCTCGATGGAGGCCAGCGGGATGTGCGGCTGGTCGAGCATGCCGGACGACATCCATTTGAAGACCCAGTGCAGGGAGTGGGTCTCGTACTCGTCGAAGTCCTCGGGCCGCTCGTCCCACAGGCGCAGCAGACGCGCGAAGGGGACGAACATCTTGTCCTTCTCGGAGCTGTAGTTGTAGACCTTCAGTTGGTGTCCGAGCGCCTCGATCACGGCGAGCGGGATGCCCAGCTTCTCGGCCTCGGCGAGCAGCTGTTCCGCGCGCGCGTTGCGGGCGGGGCCCTCCGGCTGCTCGGAGTTCTCCGCCATCGCCCGGCGCAGCGCGTCGAAGTCGGTGATCTCACTCATCGGTGACCGTCCCCAGGGGAGTCGGAGTCGCTGTGGGTGGCCCATTCGAGGAGGCCGATGAACGCGCGGTTCAGCAGCGCGGAGTCGGCCGGCCGCAGCGGGCGCTGCGCCATGAGCAGGGCCTGGCCGTACAGGGACTCCGTGGCGGTGCCCACGAGCTCCGGTTCGTTCAGTGAACTGATCCTGCGGATCAGCGGGTTGAGGTGGTTGAGCACCAGACGCGCGCGGGGGGTGCGGCCCCGCAGCGAGCCCAGTATGCCCGCCCACAGGTCGTCGGCCTGCTCCTCCGCCTCCGCGCGGGCCTGCTCGTGCCGGGCCGCCCGGTCGTCCAGATGCAGCGCGGGCACGGACAGGGGGTGGAAGGCCCGCAGGACCACGTCACAGCCCAGCGGGTCCAGGGTGGCCCGCGCGGCCGCCAGAAAGCCCGAAAGGGCCAGCTCCTCGGCCGGGTCCACGGCATCCAGGTGGGCGGTCACCGTGTCGGCGTCGAGCTCGGCCACCACGGTGCCGGGGCGGACCGAGGGCAGTGCCTCGACCAGTTCGCTGTCGTACGTGTAACCGCCGTTGACGATGCCGATGCCCTGCGCGGACGCGATCGGGGCGACCTGCCGGTACTCCTCGACGGTGCGCGTGAAGTGCACCACCGGGTGCCGCAGGGCGAACTCCTCCAGGGACAGCTGCCCGTCGGTCGTCTCGAAGGGCAGCCACGGCAGCATCGTGCGCAGCATCTCCCTGTCGTGCCGCGCAAGGGACTTCACGCCCAGATGGTGCACGGACAGGAACGCCGCCAGCCGCTCCGGATCACCGGCCGCAAGACCCGTCAGCCAGGACCGGATCCGCTCGCCCAGCGCTTCCCGTACGGCGGCCAGCGTCTCGTCCTCGTAGAGCGACTCGCGTGACGCCGTGGGCCGCAGGCTGTCGGTGTCGAGCACACAGCGAACGAAGAACGCCCAGTCGGGCAGCAGCTGTTCGGCGCGCTCGGTCAGCAGCATGCCCTTGAGGTGGACCCGGTGCCGGGCGCGCTGCGCCGGGCTGACCGCGGAGGGCAGGACGTACGCCACACCGCGGATGCCCGCAAGCGGCACGTTGAGGTCGATCGAGTCCAGCGGCGTGAACCCGAACAGCTCGTGACAGTGCCGCGCCAGGGCCACCCTCCGGGTGGCGGGGGAGGGGTACGGCCGGTCCCAGGGCGCCGGAAGGTCGGTGACCGCCTCGTCGCCCACCCGCACGTCGTACGGCAGCAGCGAGCCGAAGTCCCGCGCCAGCGCCAGCACCCGCTCCTCGGCCAGCCACTCCCCGGCCCCGGCCCGCGCCACCAGGTGCACAGTGGTCCCCGGTTCGGGACGGGCCTCGTCCGGCAGCGTCCGCACGGTGTACGAGCCGTCGTCGGTCGCCGTCCACTCCACGGGCCGGGCATCGGGCGTGCGGGCACTGCGGCTGACGACCCGGATCCGCTCGGCGACGACGAAACAGGCCAGCAATCCGATGCCGAACTGCCCCAGAAAGTCGGAGCGCGCCTCCTGGATCCCGTCGGCGCGCTTGGAACTGCGGCCGATGGTCGCCAGCAGGCTGTGCACATCGGCCTCGGTGAGCCCGACGCCGGAGTCCTCCACCCGCAGGGCGCCGCCCCCGGCGTACAGCCGCACCCGCGCCGGGGCGTCGGGCTGTTCGGCCCGGCGGGCGGTGATGGCGTCGACGGCGTTCTGCAGCAGCTCGCGCAGATAGACCTTCGGGCTGGAGTAGAGGTGATGGGAGAGCAGATCCACCAGACCGCGCAGGTCGACCTGGAACGTATGAGGTGAAGGGGCTGATTGGGATGCCTGTGATGACTGTGAGGTCTGGGAGTCCATCGTCACAGCGCCGGTGGGGGGACGACGTCGGCGCGGGGTCGGGCGGTCCGGGTGAGGCCGTGACCGCGAAAGGATGGCCGGGGCGCGCCATCCTAAAGCCCCAGCGAGCCGTCTGACCAGGGGTTTCCCGAGACGTATACGGCTGCGCGCCCGGGAGCTCTACGGCATTGTCAGTGGTGTGGTGTGCAATGGATCTCGTGCCCGCACTGGAAGAACCACTGAAGAAGGTGCTCGGCCCAGCCACCGCGAAGGTGATGGCCGAGCACCTCGGCCTGCACACCGTCGGTGACCTCCTGCACCACTACCCGCGCAGATACGAGGAGCGGGGGCAGCTGACCCACCTCGCCGACCTCCCCATGGACGAGCACGTCACCGTGGTCGCCCAGGTCGCCGACGCCCGCCTGCACACCTTCGCCTCCGCCAAGGCGCCCCGCGGCAAGGGCCAGCGCCTCGAGGTCACCATCACCGACGGCAGCGGCCGGCTCCAACTGGTGTTCTTCGGCAACGGCGTGCACAAACCCCACAAGGAACTCCTGCCGGGCACCCGCGCGATGTTCGCGGGCAAGGTCTCCGTCTTCAACCGCCGTCTGCAACTCGCTCATCCCGCCTACGAGTTGCTGAAGGGGGACGCCGAGGACGCCGTCGACACCTGGGCGGGCGCCCTGATTCCGATCTACCCGGCCACCGCCAAGCTGGAGTCCTGGAAGATCGGCAAGGCGATCCAGACGGTCCTGCCCAGCGCCCAGGAGGCCATCGATCCCCTGCCGGACTCCCTGCGCGAGGGCCGCCGCCTGGTCTCCCTCCCCGAGGCCCTCCTCAAGATCCACCGCCCGCACACCAAGGCGGACATCGCCGACGCCCGCGACCGCCTCAAGTGGGACGAGGCCTTCGTCCTCCAGGTCGCCCTGGCCCGCCGCCGTCACGCCGACGCCCAACTCCCGGCGGTCGCCCGCAAACCCAAGCCCGACGGCCTCCTCACGGCCTTCGACGACCGTCTCCCCTTCATCCTCACCGAGGGCCAGCAGAAGGTCTCTGAGGAGATCTTCGACGACCTGGCGACCGAGCATCCGATGCACCGGCTGCTGCAGGGGGAGGTGGGGAGTGGGAAGACCTTGGTGGCCCTGCGCGCCATGCTCGCCGTCGTCGACGCAGGCGGGCAGGCCGCCATGCTCGCGCCCACCGAGGTGCTCGCCCAGCAGCATCATCGGTCAGTCGTGGAGATGATGGGCGAGCTGGCCGAGGGCGGGATGCTGGGCGGGGCCGAGCAGGCCACGAAGGTGGTCCTGCTGACCGGGTCCATGGGCGCGGCCGCCCGCCGCCAGGCACTGCTCGACCTGGTCACCGGGGAGGCCGGGATCGTGATCGGTACGCACGCGTTGATCGAGGACAAGGTGCAGTTCCACGACCTCGGGCTGGTCGTCGTGGACGAACAGCACCGGTTCGGGGTCGAGCAGCGTGACGCCCTGCGGGGGAAGGGCAAGCAGCCGCCCCATCTGCTCGTCATGACGGCGACGCCGATTCCGCGGACCGTTGCCATGACCGTGTTCGGTGATCTGGAGACCTCCGTCCTCGACCAGCTCCCGGCCGGCCGGTCCCCGATCGCCAGCCATGTCGTCCCCGCCGCCGACAAACCCCACTTCCTGGCCCGGGCCTGGGAGCGGGTGCGCGAAGAAGTCGGCAAGGGCCATCAGGCGTACGTCGTCTGCCCCCGTATCGGTGACGAGGACGAGGACCCGAAGAAGCGCAAGTCCCCGGAGGACGAGGCCGAGAAGCGTCCCCCGCTCGCCGTCCTCGACATCGCCGGCCAGCTCGCCGGGGGCCCGCTCCAAGGTCTGAAGGTCGAGGCCCTGCACGGCCGTATGCCGCCCGACGACAAGGACGCCGTCATGCGCCGCTTCGCCGCCGGTGAGACCGACGTCCTGGTCGCCACGACGGTCATCGAGGTCGGCGTGAACGTGCCGAACGCGACCGTGATGGTGATCATGGACGCCGACCGCTTCGGCGTCTCCCAGCTCCACCAGCTGCGCGGCCGCGTCGGCCGGGGCTCGGCGCCCGGCCTGTGCCTGCTGGTCACCGAGATGCCCGAGGCGAGCGCGGCCCGCCAGCGGCTCAACGCTGTGGCGGCCACCCTCGACGGCTTCGAACTCTCCCGTATCGACCTCGAACAGCGCCGCGAGGGCGACGTCCTCGGCCAGGCCCAGTCCGGCGCCCGCACCAGCCTGCGCGTGCTCGCCGTCATCGAGGACGAGGAGATCATCGCCGAGGCGAGGGAGGAGGCAGCGGCGGTGGTCGCGGCGGACCCGGAGCTGACCCACCTTCCGGGTCTGAGGACGGCCCTGGAGGCCCTTCTGGACGAGGAGAGGGAGCAGTACTTGGAAAAGGGGTGAGCGGGAGCGCCCCTTTAGGGGCGCGGGGCTGCGTCGATATGCGGCTCCTCCGCCACCGCGGGCGCGACCAGCCACAGCGGACCCGTACCCGCCGACGGCGAACGAGCACTGTCCCACCCGATGCCTGCCAAACTGAATCCGTAAGAACATCCACGAACAAGGACCCGAGATGACCCGCGTGATCGCCGGCGCAGCCGGCGGACGCCGCCTAGCCGTCCCGCAGGGAACCCGCACCCGCCCCACCTCCGACCGCGCACGCGAGGGCCTCTTCTCCACCTGGCAGTCCCTGCTCGGCGGCCCCCTGGACGGCGAGCGGGTCCTCGACCTGTACGCCGGTTCCGGCGCCGTCGGCCTGGAAGCCCTCTCCCGGGGCGCCGGCCACACCCTCCTCGTCGAAGCCGACGCCCGAGCGGTCCGCACGGTCCGGGAGAACGTCAGAAACCTCGGCCTGCCCGGCGCCGAGGTCAGGGCAGGCAAAGCGGAACAGATCATTCGCACACCGCCCCCGGCGGAGCCGTACGACATCGTCTTCCTCGACCCGCCGTACAGTGTCTCGGATCACGATCTTCGCGAGATTCTGCTCACACTCCGCACGGAGGGGTGGCTCGCGGACGAAGCCCTCGTCACCGTGGAGCGCAGCACCAGAAGCGGTGAGTTCGGGTGGCCGGAGGGCTTCGAAGCACTCCGTACCCGCCGGTACGGCGAGGGAACGTTTTGGTACGGTCGCGCCGCCTCTACGTGCGAAGACGCACCATGACCGGACCGGAGAGCGAGGGATCTCAAGTGCGCCGCGCCGTCTGTCCCGGGTCGTTCGACCCGATCACCAACGGACACCTCGACATCATTGCCCGCGCCTCCCGCCTGTACGACGAGGTCTACGTCGCGGTGATGATCAACAAGTCCAAGAAGGGCCTCTTCGAGATCGACGAGCGGATCGACCTGATCCGCGAGGTCACCGCCGAGTACGGCAACGTGCGGGTCGAGGCCTTCCACGGCCTCCTCGTCGACTTCTGCAAGCAGCGCGACATCCCGGCCATCGTCAAGGGCCTGCGCGCGGTCAGCGACTTCGACTACGAACTGCAGATGGCCCAGATGAACAACGGCCTGACGGGCGTCGAGACCCTCTTCGTGCCCACCAACCCCACTTACAGCTTCCTGTCGTCGTCCCTGGTCAAGGAGGTCGCGGCCTGGGGCGGCGACGTCTCCCACCTGGTCCCCCCGCCGGTCCTGGCCGCCCTGACCGAGCGCCTCAAGCAGGACTGAGGGCGCCTGGAGCACGCCCGGGACGCGCGCCGCGGGCCCTGATGGCCCGTCATCCGGTGTCCGGCGGGCACCCCATGGCCGTACAGTCGTCCCGTCCGTCTCCAACACAGCTGTAGAGAGTGGCGAGCAACCGGTGGACGTGCAGAAGAAGCTCGACGAGATCGTCGCGGCGGTCTCCAGTGCCCGGGCCATGCCCATGTCGGCCTCGTGCGTGGTCAACCGCGCCGACCTGCTCGCCATGCTGGAAGAGGTGCGCGCGGTGCTGCCCGACTCCCTCGCCCAGGCCCAGGAGCTGATCGGCGGCCGGGAACAGATGGTCGAGCAGGCCCGTCAGGAGGCCGAGCGGATCATCCAGGGCGCACACGCCGAGCGCGGCTCGCTGATCTCCGACACCGAGGTCGCCCGCCGCTCCCAGGCCGAGGCCGACCGGATCCTCGCCGAGGCCCGCAAGGAGGCCGAGGAGATCCGCGCCGAGGCCGACGACTACGTCGACTCCAAGCTCGCCAACTTCGAGGTCGTCCTCACCAAGACCCTCGGCTCCGTCGGCCGCGGCCGCGAGAAGCTCCTCGGTACCGGCCCCGGCCTCGACGACCAGGGCTACGAGGACGAGGACGCCCCCGAGCGCAGCCACGACCCGGAGACCCTGCGCCGCACCGCCGACGAGTACGTGGACGTCAAGCTCGGTGCCTTCGAGGCGGTCCTCGCCAAGACCCTGGAGGCCGTCGGCCGCGGGCGCCAGAAACTGCACGGCCGGATCGCCACCGACGACCTCGGCGCCCTGGACACCACGACCGTCCAGCACAGCAGCGACGCCGACTACCTCGCCGACCTGGCGGCCATCGCCGACACCCCGGCCGAACAACCGCCGGCGGCAGTACCGGCCCAGCCGTCGTACGCCCAGCAGGACGCCTACGCGTACCAGCAGTCGCCGCAGCAGCCGCAGCAGAACGATCCGTACGGCTACCAGCAGCAGTACGCCCAGCAGGACCCGTACGGCTATCAGCAGGCCGATCCGTACGCCGCCTACCCGCAGCAGCCCGCGTACGACCCGAACCAGGGCCACCCCGGTTACCAGCAGCCCCAGTCCCAGTCCCAGCCCCAGCCCCAGGCGCTCGACGAGACCAGCCTCTTCGACACCAGCATGATCAGCGCGGAGCAGCTGCGGGCGTACGAACAGGGCCGCGGCAACGGCTGACGCAGCCGATTGGGCCGTCAGCGAAAGGTCCAGTATCCTGGCTCTTCGGTCGCGTGTGCGCTGTGCTGACTTCGTAGACGCCCGCGATCAACGCTGCCCGGGAACACCGAAGGGCGGCATATCTGAAGCTCACAGGATCGAAAGCAGGAATGGCTCTGAACGCCCGCCTCGACCACCGCAACCCTCTCGTGTTCGACACGCACGAGCTGGGTCGGCGGCCTGGTGCGCTGCAGCGCCTGACCCGCACGATCGACGCTCCGAAGGACCTCGGTCTCAAGGACGTCATCGGAGTGCCGGAAGGCGCACCGGTGGAGCTCGAACTCCGGCTCGAGTCGGTCATGGAGGGTGTGCTCGTCACAGGCACCGCCCGTGCGCAGGCCGAGGGGGAGTGCGTAAGGTGTCTGGAGCCGGTCGAGCTCGAGCTCGAAGCGGACTTCCAGGAGATGTTCTCGTACCCTGACGCCGATGACCGGGGCCGCGTCAAAGCGGAGCCGGCCGACGACGCCGAGGAAGACGAGGACAGGCTCTTTCTCGAGGACGGCATGTTCGACCTCGAACCCGTGCTGCGTGATGCGGTGGTGCTCGCACTGCCGATGCAGCCGGTGTGCCGGGAAGACTGCCCCGGCCTGTGCTCCGAGTGCGGAGCGCGGCTGGCGGACGACCCGGACCACCACCACGACGCCGTCGACATCCGTTGGGCGGCATTGCAGGGACTCGCCGGTTCACTCGAAGACGGCGATAAGGACGAGATGAGCGGCGCCGAACCGGGCGTCGACGAGAAGCAGGAGAAGTAGCCGTGGCTGTTCCGAAGCGGAAGATGTCGCGCAGCAACACGCGCCACCGCCGGTCGCAGTGGAAGGCTGCGGTCCCCACCCTGGTTGCGTGCGAGCGCTGCCACGAGCCCAAGCAGCAGCACATCGCGTGCCCGTCGTGCGGCACCTACAACAAGCGCCAGGTCCTCGAGGTCTGAGCGGCTGGTGAGAGGCACTGTGTCCACGCCAAAGAAGCAGGCTTCCCGTGTGAGCGGGAGTGCACCGGCGGACAACCAGGCCTCGTCCCACACGCTTCTGGAAGGGCGGCTCGGCTACAAGGTCGAGTCCGCCCTTCTGGTGCGAGCGCTGACCCACCGTTCCTACGCGTACGAGAACGGCGGTCTGCCGACGAACGAGCGGCTGGAGTTCCTCGGCGACTCCGTCCTCGGTCTCGTCGTCACCGACACGCTGTACCGCACCCACCCCGACCTGCCCGAAGGCCAGCTGGCCAAGCTGCGGGCCGCGGTGGTGAACTCGCGTGCGCTGGCGGATGTGGGGCGGACGCTCGAGCTCGGCTCCTTCATCCGGCTCGGCCGCGGTGAAGAAGGCACGGGAGGCCGGGACAAGGCATCCATCCTCGCCGACACCCTCGAAGCGGTGATCGGCGCGGTCTATCTCGACCAGGGCCTGGACTCGGCGGCGGAGCTGGTGCACCGCCTGTTCGACCCGCTGATCGAGAAGTCCTCCAACCTCGGAGCCGGCCTGGACTGGAAGACCAGTCTCCAGGAGCTCACCGCGACCGAAGGCCTCGGTGTCCCCGAGTACCTGGTCACGGAGACCGGCCCCGACCACGAGAAGACCTTCACTGCTGCTGCCCGCGTCGGAGGCGTCTCGTACGGCACCGGCACCGGCCGCAGCAAGAAGGAGGCGGAGCAGCAGGCAGCGGAGTCCGCCTGGCGGGCCATCCGCGCCGCGGCTGACGAGCGCGCCAAGGCGGCGAAAGCCGTGCAGGCCGCGTCCGCCGAGGCCGCTCAGGCGGCGGCAGCGACCGGCACCGCTTCGGCGGCCACGGCAGTCGAAGCCGACGACTGATCGCCGTCATCCAGCACAGCGCAACCCGAGCGCCCGCCCCGCACCCGGGGGCGGGCGCTCGGCTCATACCGGTTTGTCACGGGGGATGCCATGCCCGAGTTGCCCGAGGTCGAGGTCGTACGGCGCGGTCTTGAGCGGTGGGTCGCCCACCGGACCGTCGCCGACGCCGAGGTGCTGCACCCACGTGCCGTGCGCCGCCACCTCGCCGGCGCCGACGACTTCGTCCACCGTCTCAAGGGACACCGGGTCGGCACACCGAGTCGGCGCGGCAAGTACCTGTGGCTGCCTCTGGAGGACACCGACCAGTCGATCCTGGCCCACCTCGGTATGAGCGGCCAGCTGCTGGTCCAGCCGCACACCGCACCCGACGAGAAGCATCTGCGCATCCGCATGCGCTTCGCCGACGCCCGCGATACCGAGCTGCGGTTCGTCGACCAACGTACGTTCGGCGGACTGTCGTTGCACGACACCACCCCCGACGGCCTGCCCGACGTCATCGCGCACATCGCCCGTGATCCGCTCGACCCGCTGTTCGACGACGAGGCCTTCCACCAGGCCCTGCGCCGCAAGCGCACCACCATCAAACGGGCCCTGCTGGACCAGTCGTTGATCAGCGGCGTCGGCAACATCTACGCGGACGAGGCCCTCTGGCGTACCTGCCTGCACTACGACCGCCCGACGGCGACCTTCACCCGCCCGCGCACGCACCAACTCCTCGGCCACATCAGGGACGTGATGAACGCGGCCCTCGCGGCGGGCGGCACCAGCTTCGACAGCCTGTACGTCAACATCAACGGCGAGTCGGGCTACTTCGACCGGTCGCTGGACGCGTACGGGCGGGAGGGGCTGCCGTGCAAGCGCTGCGGTACGCCGATGCGCCGGCGCCCGTGGATGAACCGGTCCAGCTACTACTGCCCCAAGTGCCAGCGCCCGCCGCGGGTGGCGCCGTAACCGCTACCGAGGCGCGCGTTCCTCGTCGTAGCGCTCGCGCGCCGCGAGGACGTCGTCCATGCGGCCCTCCACGTAGTGGATGAGGGCCAGCAGACGCTCGGCGACCTCGTGGCCCAGCGGGGTGAGTTCGTAGTCCACGCGGGGCGGGTTGGTCGGCTGGGCCTCGCGGTGCACCAGGCCGTCGCGCTCCAGCGCATGCAGGGTCTGGGACAGCATCTTCTCGCTCACGCCGTCGACCCGGCGGCGCAGCTCGTTGAAGCGGAAGGACCCCTCGTGCAGGGCGCCGAGTGTGAGCGCGCCCCAGCGTCCCGTGACATGCTCCAGCGTGCCGCGCGACGGGCAGGCCTTGGAGAACACGTCGTACGGAAGGTTCTGCTCCGCCGTGCGCTCCTGCGTGGTCGTCATTCCTCAACCGTACTCGAACGCAGCGCTGACCGATAGATTGCGCTAACCATTGGTTAGTGCGCCTGGGTCGCTCCTAGTACCCGAAGTTCTGGGTCCACCACGGGCCGCCGGAGCCGTAGTGCACTCCCACACCCAGCGTCTTGAAGTCGCAGTTCAGGATGTTGGCGCGGTGGCCCGGGCTGTTCATCCAGGCGTCCATCACGGCCTGGGCGTCGGCCTGGCCCCGGGCTATGTTCTCGCCGCCGAGGCTGGTTATCCCGGCCGCCTCCGCCCGGTCCCACGGAGTGGCGCCGCTCGGGTCGGTGTGGTCGAAGAAGCCCTGCGCGGCCATGGCGTCGCTGAAGTCGCCGGCGAGCTCGGCCAGCGCGCTGTTCGCGGCCAGCGGGCTGCAGCCGGCCTTCGCGCGCTCCTCGTTGACGAGCTTGAGCACCTCGGCCTCGGCGGCGGACTCCGCGGAGATCGGCGAGGAGGGGGCGCTGGTCTTCTCGGGCGCCTTCGTGGCCGCTTCGTTCCGGGAGGGCGTCGTCTTCGGCTTCTTCGACGGCGTGGTCTGCGTCGGCTCCTCGGCGGGGGCCTTGCCGGCCGGCGGGGTCGACGGCTTCGACGTCGAGGGGGACGGGGAGGGAGAGCTGGAACGCTCGGTGTCCCGGCTCGCCGGCGGAGTGGTGTCGCGGCTCTCGTCGGCGCTGCCGGACGTGCCGCCCTGCTGCGTCTCGGTGTTGGTCGGGATGTCGGTGGTCTGCACCTTGTCCCCACTGCCGCCGCCGAGGGTGTAGCTGTCACCGCCGGGCAGTACACCCGTGGCGACCGCGACCGTGCCGATCGCGACCGCTGCGGAGACGCCCAGCAGGCCGGTGCGGACCGGCGTCACGCCCTTCTTCTTACGGCGGCGGTGCGAGCCCCCGTCCCGGGGCTCGTCGCCGGGCAGGTACCCGTCGCTCGAGAAGACCACCGTGTCGGCGGCGCGCTCGTGGTCGTCCGGGGCGAAGAGATAGGCCTCGCTCTTCGTCACGGCCTCGGCGTACGCCTCCGGGTTCAGATACGGCGCGATACCGGGCGCGGCCTGGCCGCCCCCGTACGAGTGCTGCGGGTCGCGGCCCCCCACGGCTGAGCCGTGTGTCTCGTTGCCCCCCGTGGCGCGGCCCGTGGCGGCGCGGCCGGCGGCGGAGCGTCGGTGGCGTCCCATGTCCTGGCCTTCCTCGTCCTCGCGGTCGACTCGTCCGTCCGTTCGTCCGCACGGTGCAGCTGCGCGATTCGTCCGTGTGCGGTTCGTCCGTGCGGTCAAGCAAACCCACTCGATCGAGTGAGTTTCATATGAGATTCATTGGGGCTGGACGGTACCGCATGGCGCTGGGGGAGGAAGTGTCCCGAGAGACATTGGCCGGTTAGGTTGCACCCATGAGCGAGGACGTACGGCTGGTCGCCTGGGTGCGAGGACGCGTCCAAGGTGTGGGTTTTCGCTGGTTCACGCGCGCCAAGGCGCTCGAGATCGGCGGCCTGAGTGGTTTTGCTCTCAATTTGGACGACGGTCGGGTCCAGGTGGTCGCGGAGGGTTCCCGCGAGGGCTGTCAGGGACTGCTCGACTGGCTCCAGGGCGACGACACGCCCGGGCGCGTGGAGGGAGTGACCGAGATCTGGGACACACCCCGCGGCGGCTACGACGGCTTCGCCGTGCGCTGACCCGGCAGGGCCGAAAGGGTGGTGCGGCACCGGCGGGGTATGTCACCGGCAGCTGCCCCGAGTGGAAACGACCAGGTGGTTGCCAAGAAGCGCTTGCCGTGGCAGGCTCCACACGCAAGGATGATCGCCACGCCTTGAGGGCCCCGCAGGAGTCGTCGCACCGCCGTTTCCCGGCCGTGCACTCCGGGTTGCTCGCCGATACGGGGCGTGATCGTGTTGACCGTCAAACTTTTTGGTGAGACGCTGAAAGCCCCGCGCACCTTAGCTGTTTGGCATGGATGAACGGCAGCACAACTCCACAGTGCCAAGCGGCCGCGGGTGCGAAATCCCTCACGACCCACACCGCATCGGTCGGTCACTCAGTGTGGAGGACCATCCATCATGGCAAAGGCGCTTCTCGGTTACGTCGGCGGCTCCGACCCTCGACTCCTCGCCGAGATGCGACGGCTCCAGCAGCGCGTACAGGACCTGGAATCCGAGCTCGTACGGATCCAGGCGGAGAACGACGCGCTGACGGCTGCCGCTTCTCACCACGACAGGATCATGGAGAGCGTCGACGCACACCAGGCGGAGCCTGCGCTCACCTGATCGCTGCATCGCATAACGACAGCAGTGGTTGGGTTGCCCGTATCAACCGCTAAGTTGTCAGAAGTTGCAAGGGACGCTCCGGCGTCCCTTCTTTCTTTGCCCCGCTCATCCTTTCACCCTCTTTAACGTCTGGTGTGCCCTGCACGTTCAGGGGCGAAACCGCGGGTTCATGGAGTGAGACAACCCCGGGAGGTAGAGTCCAGCGGCGTGCACCTCAAGGCCCTGACCCTCCGTGGGTTCAAATCGTTCGCCTCGGCCACGACGCTCCGGTTCGAGCCGGGCATCACGTGTGTCGTCGGACCGAACGGCTCGGGCAAGTCCAACGTCGTGGACGCGCTCAGCTGGGTCATGGGGGAGCAGGGTGCCAAGTCGCTGCGCGGCGGCAAGATGGAGGACGTCATCTTCGCCGGCACCACCGGGCGCCCGCCGCTCGGCCGCGCCGAGGTGTCGCTGACCATAGACAACTCCGACGGGGCCCTGCCCATCGAGTACGCCGAGGTCACCATCACGCGGATCATGTTCCGCAACGGCGGCAGCGAGTACCAGATCAACGGCGACACCTGCCGGCTGCTCGACATCCAGGAGCTGCTCTCCGACTCCGGCATCGGCCGCGAGATGCACGTCATCGTCGGCCAGGGCCAGCTCGACTCCGTGCTGCACGCCGACCCCATGGGCCGTCGTGCCTTCATCGAAGAGGCCGCGGGCGTCCTGAAGCACCGCAAGCGCAAGGAGAAGGCGCTGCGGAAGCTGGACGCGATGCAGGCCAACCTCGCGCGCGTGCAGGACCTGACGGACGAGCTGCGCCGCCAGCTCAAGCCGCTCGGCCGACAGGCCGCGGTCGCCCGCAGGGCCGCCGTGATCCAGGCCGACCTCAGGGACGCTCGCCTTCGCCTCCTCGCCGACGATCTCGTACGGCTGCGGGAGGCGCTCAAGGCCGAGGTCGCCGACGAGGCCGCGCTCAAACAGCGCAAGGAGGCCGCCGAGCAGGAACTGAGGAAGGCGCTCCAGCGCGAGGCGCTCCTGGAGGACGAGGTGCGGCAGCTCACGCCCCGCCTCCAGCGTGCCCAGCAGACCTGGTACGAGCTCTCCCAGCTCGCCGAACGGGTGCGCGGCACCATCTCGCTGGCTGACGCGCGCGTGAAGAGCGCGACCTCCGCCCCGCCCGAAGAGCGGCGCGGCCGCGACCCCGAGGACATGGAGCGCGAGGCCCACCGCATCCGCGAGCAGGAGGCCGAGCTCGAGGCGGCCCTGGAGGCGGCGCAGCGGGCACTGGACGACACGGTCGCCCATCGAGCCGAACTGGAGCGCGAACTCGCCCTCGAGGAACGCCGGCTGAAGGACGCGGCCCGCGCCATCGCCGACCGCCGTGAGGGACTGGCCCGGCTGAACGGCCAGGTCGGCGCAGCCCGTTCCCGCGCGGCCTCCGCCCAGGCCGAGAT
>NZ_JBQQCE010000233.1:0-14646 GCF_052245645.1 Streptomyces sp. KR55
GACGACGCATCGACGTGCTCTTCGCAATGCTCAGAGACGGCACCTTCTATGAGCCCCCGACTCCCACCACAGCTTGACGAAAGCCATAGAGGCACTTTTTCGCGCGGATGGGGGAGGCATCCACGCAAGCCCGCGACCAGTCCAGCTCGTCGGCCGCGTGCAGTTCGGCTAACAGAATCTGGTGCAGACGCTCAAAGACACCCGCTTCGTGCCACCGGCCCAGCCGACGCCAGCAGGTCTGCCCGGAGCCGAACCCCAGCTCCAGCGGCAGCAGTTGCCAGCTGACGTCGTTGTAGAGCACGTACAAGATGCCCTGCAGGCACAGCCGGTCATCCACCGGTTTCGGGCCAGGTGCCTTCTCTGGCCAGGGCGGCAGCAGCGGCTCGATCAGCGCCCACAGTTCGTCGTCCACGATCCACGGCCGATTCCCCACACCTCACGAACAGCCGAATCATCACAGCGGTCACGCCCGATCAGCACACACCAACAAGATCGCGTTACGAGCTCTTAGCGGTAACCGAAGAACGCAGACATGCGGGACCCCACGTGGACTACGAGGCCGGCGTGGACAACGGCCTGCGGCGGGGCGCGGCGGTGCTCACCTCCGCCGCGCCCCTTCGTCTTCGAGCGCGTCGGCGGACGCGCGATGAGCAACGAGTGATGATCCACAGTTTCGTGAATTCACAGCTATCAAGTGTTGACGCTGGTCGCATCGCCAGAGACGTGTCAGGCACGTAGGGCAAATCCTGACCTCCCACGACGCCACAGGCATGGGGAGGCAACAGGTCCTGGACCGAAACTGGACTGTCCGCAGCCAGACCCCCGGTCCTGCCCAGCACCCCACAGACTCACCGTCGACTCCGCGGCCGCTTGCCCGTCCCACCGCTCGGCGGCGGCCTCTGCTACCCCCACGCCGGGCTCCCCCGGCCAGGACCGCTCCTCGCTTGACCAGCCGGGGCGATGTGCCGGTGGGTGCGCAGGATCCCCTGTGTACGGCCGTGAGGCGGGGTGCTGGGCGGGGTGTCTGATGCGCCCGTCATGGCCCTTCAGCTTCCCCCGGAGGGCCCTACGACTGAAGGGGTAATCCCCTCTAATCAACATACAAGGGGATCTTGGCATCTTTTCGGAACTTCTCGAATTCCGTGAAGAAGCCACCGACATTAATCGCCGGCACCTTGATGCAACCTGAAGAGCTGGGGGCAGTCGACGAACCTCCGTGAATGTAGAAGTTTCCGCGACGCACCCTCATGCCCGTGGCTGGGTGCACGGGAAATACGTACCCATCAACTCTCAGTCGCTTCGCCCCCCACACCCCTTGCTCGGAGGGTGGGACCCTTTGAATTCCTCTATCAATCGCCACGTACTCGCCCGATGAGCTGGTTCTGAGGGGTGAAGATACCTCTCTGTTGAGCAACCAATACCTCCCCCCTGGAATGGGCCCCTTGCAGGCTCCCACTGCTCGCCGCCTGGGCTACCGGAGTGTGCAGTCTCACGCCAGACGTTACTCGCGAGTTCACTACTGAACCTCTTTCATCCTGAATAGTCGCAGGTCAGCAGTATGTGGACGGCTTGGACGATGGTGCTGATGCGGCGTGTGGAACATCTGGCTCGTCGGCGCAGTCGCCAGGACTTCAGCTGTGCGAAGGCGCGTTCTCCCGGGGCCCTCAACCGGGCATGGTCGCGGTTGAACTGCTGGTAGTGCTCGGGCTGTTCGCGGTGGTGGTAGTACGGGGTGCGGAACGTGGCGCCGGCGCCCTGATAGGCGCGGCCCGCGAGAACGAGGATCTGCCGGGTCAGGCAAGCCTGGACGATGCCGTGGGCCCGGGCCGCGGTCAGGTCGTGGGTGCGGCCCGGCGTCGCGCGGGAGAACCACAGTGGCGTGCCGTCCGGGCGGGCGATGACCTGCACGTTCATCCCGTGCCGGCGGTGTTTCATCGAGTAGTACGGCTCGTCCGCGCGGATCCGGTCGATGGGGATCAGGGTGCCGTCAACGATGACGTGGTCGCCCTCACCGAGGCCGGTGAGCGCTTCATGGAGGCCGGGCGCCCAGGAAGCCAGAACGTCCAGGGCCTCGTTGACGTATCGCCAGGCGGTGTTCTGGGATATCCCGAAACCGGCTCCGAGCTGCGAGAACGTCTCGTTCTTGCGTGCGCAGATGGACCAGCGTGAGCAACGCCTGCTGGAAACAGCCGAGCTTGCGCCACCGGATGTTACGGGCCCGGCGATGCTCGTACAGCAGCCAGGCAACATGCTCGACGAGCTCATACGGGACATCGAGCATGGCAGGATACGGAACCACAGGGCCCCTTCGGTCGCCGGTGTGCTGAGTGGAATCACCACGCCAACGACGAGGGGCCCTGCCTCGTCACCACGCCCGCTGACCAGCCATTTCACCCTCCAGCACAGGATGAAAGAGGTTCAGTGAGACGCCCAGCAGGGCAGCCCGAGGGCCGGAGAGACAGTAGAGCGCGGCCTGGAGGCTTCCGGTGGCCACGGAGTGGCCGTCGGCCCGGGAGTGTGGGGTGCGGACGGCTACAGCGGCGGCGATAGGGCTCTTCCGCTACGCCAGCAACCCCAGCAGGGCGGCCCAGGCCAGGGCTTCACCGGTCCTTCCCACCTGTGGTCGGCACCGGCACTTACGGAAGCGCGGATCGGCGATCCGGCCGGTGTCCGGCGGACCCAGGTTCACCAGGGCGGGGGACGGGAGAGGACAGGGCAGGCACTAGGCCACCTCGTGATCATCGGGCTTAGACGCCCAAATGATCACGCAGCCGGTGCCTGCCCTGTTATGTGCCTCAACCGATCACAACCCGACCAGCCGCACAGCCCCGGAACCACCCTGGTCAGGCGGTACTCGAAATGTCGCTGAGCACCGGTCGCCGGGGCGCCGCTTGAGTGATGGGTTCCGGACTGCTGTCCGCCCGGATGACTCCATGTGAGGCGGCGTCGCGCGTACCTTTACGCGGGCGCGGGCAGGGTGTCGAAGACGGACTCCACTCGACGTGCCAGATCGAGGAGCTTCCTGTCATGACCATGTGCGCCGTCGATTTCGAGCCCGATGGGCAGGCCCTGTCCGGTCAGACCAATGGGGATGCTGATGCCCGGCAGGCCGGCTCCACTGGCGGGAACGGTGTTCTTCGCGAGAAACAGGTCACGGACCTCTTCGCCCGCGACTGTGAACATCGACCGCTGCTCGATCAGCGGTGCGGGGCTGGGCGTCGTCGGGAAGAGCAGCGCATCGAAGCCGCTGTGCGTGAATACCTTACCGAGTCGGCGCTGGAGTTCCGGGCGATCGACGGACAGTGTCGCCTCGTAGGCCTCCTGCGAAATATAGCCCTGTCCGCTCGGCAGGACGAGATGATCCCACGCTCCCTTGAGTTCCGGCTTGAGATCGTGGTAAATCTCATCGAAAGAAACCGGGAAGTTGTTCTGGCGAAGGAAATCTGTCACCGCTTCCATCGTCTCACGGAAGAACAGGTTCCATGCTATCCGATCCGTTAGCGTGGAATAATCCTCGCCGAGGTCGATCTCGACAACTTCGGCACCGGCGTCCTGCAGGCGCAGGAGCGCACTCTGGAAATGCTTTTCGATGTCAGGATCGATCAGCTCCATGTGCTGCCTGGGAGCGTAAGCGAACCTCGCCCCCTGCAGATCGGAACGATCAGAAAGGGGAGCGGCTACATCATTCGTGACGACCTGGTCGATCAGCGCGGCGTCACCCACGCTGCGCGCCAGGATCCCTGCCGTGTCGAGCGTGTGCGAAACCGGCGCGATGCCACGACTCGGCCACCGTCCCGTGGTCGGCTTGAAGCCCACCACGCCAGACAGTGACGCGGGCACTCTGATGGAGCCGACCGTGTCGCCGCCCAGTGCCGCAGGCACGATGCGGGCCGCGACAGACGCTCCGGCGCCGCTCGAAGACCCCCCCGGCACGTGTGCGCGGCCGTAGGGATTCTTCACCTGCCCATAGCGGCTGTTGTTTCCAGTCAGCCCCCAGGACATCTCAACGAGATTGTTCTTGCCGAAGACGATACCACCGGCATTTTTGATTGCGCCGACAACATCGGCGTCTCCGGCTGGCGTGAAACCTTCCAGGGTTTTTACGCCGAGCGTTGTGGGGAGATCACGCGTTGAGTAACTGTCCTTCACTCCGATGGGGACGCCAAGGAAAGGAGCGCTGGAACCCGCCGCGCGCGCCTTATCCGCTTCTCTGGCCGCGGACAGTACGGCGGATTCATCTATCGTAATGAAGGAATTCAGATCGGAATATTGCCGCGCACGCCGCAGAAGTGCGGCCGAGTACGCCTCGGACGTAATGTCGCCGTCACGAATTGCGGCGGCTGCGGCCGCTACACCGAGTTCGGTCAGTTCATTGTCTCCCGCCGGCACCGCGCCGACGGAGGCTTCCTTGTCCTGCATGATTACCTCTCTTAGATCCGGCCTGTTCCCGCACGGCCGCGGCAGTGGCCTCCTGATCAACCTGACCGGCCCGGTCAACAGCCGAGCCGCCGTACGCGATCCGATCGCAAGGGCAGCCGCCAACAGAATCGCCAGACGAGCCGGCGTTCAGGTAGTGCGCGAAACCCTCACTAAGTAAAGTGATCGCTGTACTTCGTCGAACGTAGCACGCCCCGCGGGGGAAGTAAAGCGATCGGTATACTTGCGGCATGGCAACGAGTGAAACAACGGCCGGTACCCCTCGAGGCGGGCGCGGGGCGCGGGAGCGCATCCTGCGCGCCGCGGTCGAACTGTTCGCGCGCGACGGCATACACGTCACCGGTATCGCGAAGCTGACAGACGTGGCGCACGTGTCGACTCGCACGTTCTACCAGCACTTCCCTAGCAAGGAGGCATTGGTCAGCGCCTACTTGCAACGTGTCGAGTCGGACTCGGAGGGGCCCGTGCACCTCGAGACCGTTCTGGAGCGCAGCGACCTCAGCGCGCGCGAGCGTCTCTTGGCACTGTTCGCCGACTCGCCGCCAGCAAAGGTCGTACGCGGCTGTCCACTGCACAACGCCACCGTCGAAGCGGCCGGGACGATGCCCGAGGCCGCAGCACTGGTCGAGCGTCACAAAAGAGAGTTCACCGAGCGTCTGATCAAAACCGCCGCCGAGGCAGGCGCGCACAAGCCCGAAACCCTCGGACGGCAGCTCGCCTTGCTGTTCGAGGGCGCCCGCGCCCTCTCCACCTCGCTCAACGACACGCTTCCGTACCAGGATGCCCGGGAACTTGCCGAAATGTTGATCGACCAGGCGACCAGGGCGGTTCCAAGTTCCCGATAGGAGCGGGCTGGCGGTGATGCCCCAGATCCAGAGGCGTGTTCGGATGCGTCCCGGATCGCTCGGCATCCCTGACATGGCAGCTGGAGTCCTCGTTTCCCACGGTCCGCGCATTATCCGCCCGGGTCGGCGGGCTGGCCTCGTGGGTATGGAGACTTGTGAAGTCGTAGACCGTCTCCCGTGTCTGCACTCGGCGCTCTCCTGTCAGCGCCGTTGGGTGCGCAAGGCGAGCCGCGCTTGCGGGAAGCGATCCCGCTCAGTTTCGCCGCGACAGCCATGGTCTTGATCGAGCGGGCTCCCGCCGCCCGTGCCCACTCCCGGAGACAGCGTGCACTACGGGCACCTGTTCCAGGGCGGGGCCTTGACTATGCCAACACGGTCGGCTGATTTCCTCGATCACCGCGATGTAGTTGCTTTCTTCTACCGCATCGGACGGCGCACCTGGCCCTTGACGCTGTGCAGGGCGTCGAAGGCGACCACGGCGCCGGCCAAATCGAGGATCCCAGCAGCGGGCGGAAGGCGGCCGTCTCGTTGGTCTTGGCAACCACCAACGGTCTCGATCGCGGAGATGTCGAAGTTCAGCTTCACCTTGTCGCTGACCATCACACCGCCGGCCTCCAGGACCGCGTTGCAGGTCAGGCCCCCCTCGGAGCGCAGGATCTCGGCCGAGCCCTCGAAGCCGACGCGCTCGTTGCCGTAAGGGTCCGCGGCCGTGCCGTTGAGCTCCAGGTCGATCGAGAGCGGCTTCGTCACGTTGTTAATTGTGAGGTCGCCGATCACGCGGTACTGCGGAAGCTCATCAGCGGGAACTGCTCGGCGTCGAAGATAGTCGCCACTGCGCAGGTGGCCGTCGAGGTCGGCGATGCCCATGTCAATGGAGGCGACAGCCCGCGCATGGTCTGGTGACGTAGCAGGGGACGTCTGTCCGTTTCGGGGCAGTAGCCAAGCGCTCAAGGCACTCGGAGAACCTGAGCGTGATCGAACTGCCGCGAGGAAACGACGACTGGCCTGACTGACCGGGGCGATGGGACTCCCGCCGACCTGCACCTGACATGAAGCGTGCGACGCCCTTCAATACGTCACGTCACGGTGTTCGCGCGGTGGTGGGGTTTCCGCGGTCCGGCGGTGTGGGGGGTGAACGGGTTGTGGGTGTCCGTTGTGTTGTTGGGGTGTGGTGTTTAGCGGCCGGGGAGGCGCTGGGTGATTTCCTGGAGGACCCAGCCGTTGCCGTCGGGGTCGGTGAAGGTGGCGTAGGAGGCGTAGGAGGTGCGGTCGGGGTGGGGGCCGGCGAGTCGTTCCTGGCCGCCTTCGGCGTGGTGGGTGACCTGGCCGTTGTCGTGGCCGTGGTAGAGGAGGCCGTTGGCGTCGTGGAAGATGTCGCTGACGTCGATGCCGCGGTTGATGAGGTCGGTGCGGGCTTCCTCGATGTCGGTGACGATGAGGTAGAGGCCCTGGTAGGAGCCGGGGGCGGCGGGGGTGAGGCCCTTGCCGATGATGATGGAGGCTTCGGAGCCGGGCGGGGTGAGGTGGACGAGGCGCCAGCCGTCGTGGGGGGCTTCGTCGACGTCGAGGCGGAAGCCGGCCTTCTCGTAGAAGGCTTTGGCGCGGTCGACGTCGGAGACGGGGACGACGAGGAGTTCGAGCTTGAGGTCCATGTGGGGTGTCCGTTTTCGTGTGTGGGGGTTTCGGGGACGAGATCCCGTCACCTGTTTGACTGGTGACGAGACTGCCAGTCCAATGCGTCACCTGCCAAGAGGGTGATGCGGGTGGGGTTGGTAGGAATATGTGGTCGTTTCAGCCATTTTGTGCCGTGGGGGCGGTGTCCGCACTCAGGGGAGGTCACGCGCCGGGTGGTCTCGGCGGCGAGTTCCCCACCGGCCTGTGTGATGCGGCTGCTGGGCGGGTTCTGAGTGGCGTCACCGTTGAGGCTGAACGGGTGTGGAGACCGACGTGGCCCTCGAGCCGTCGGGTGTCGTCGAGCGGCAGGATCTGGAGCAGGACGCTCCGGACGAGGGCAGGCCATGAATTCCATGGCCTGCGCCACCTCGAACATGCCACTGCCGCAGCCTGGCGTCACCGCTCAAAGATTGAGCGGGACATCGCATCAGTAGAGGTGCGTTACATCCCTATAGGCCACCTGGATTCTTCCGATAGCGGCCATATTCGCTTCATGCATGAGCTGGATGAAGCGAATCCTGTTCCCTTCGTCCCCGATGTCGATAGCTGGCGCATCATTCACGCGCCAGCCCTGTTCATCAAGCTGACCAGCCCAAGCCCACTGATTCATACCGCCATCGTAGGCGGTTCGCTGCACGCCGTACCCTTCGGAAGTGGAAGGGATAGGGCGTCCCTGAAAGTCCGCCTGAAGGTACGCAACCTGAAGCGTCTGCCCAATGGCGGCTGCACTGGGCCTTCCTGCGGTGTACGAGGGCGCGCCCGGGACGCCATAAGGGCCGCCCGTATTCCAGCCATCCGTGGTGCTAGACCTGAAGGTCTGGCGCGGCGCATGCCCCTGATCAGGGGTGTTATAGAAGAGGCGCTGCTCACCGTCACTCAGAGTGACAATAGCTGGCCCCAAAGCCGACGCCGCCTGGCCGACCCCGCCGGCCGCCAGGACGGTTCTGTTGTTATGCCAGTAGGCGTAGCCGTAAAGATCCACCTGCCCCTCGACGGTGTACAGGTTCCCATCAGACCCTCGATAGGCGACCGTAACATTTCCCTCGGGCGTGGCCGTCACGTCTGGCGTGTCCCACGTGGTCTGGAACTGGCCGTTCACCTGAATGGCCTGCCACACAGGAAAACTGTCCACACCGATCAGGCCGGTGCCGACGTTCGTCGAGAAATAGATGCGGTTGTCAGTTCCTCGGTGAAGGATCATCCATCCATCACGAACCGCAGTCACGGACGGCGAATTGTAAGTCGCGGCGTACGGCATGCGGAAAATCGGGGTATTCCGACCATCGCCATATCCCGACTGGAAGTATATGTTGTTGTTAGTGGCCCCCTGCCAGACGTAAACGGTCGCATCCCGGGCAATGCTATGAGCCCCGCTGGGCGCATCCTGCGTCCGCGCGTCATAGATGTCATTGACCGGCTGGTAAGTAGTTGTAGTGTTTGCGTTGGCCGGTGCAGCAGTAACTATCACGCCGCCAACCGCGAACACAAATGTGGCGGCAACCGTCCACCACGCCTTCGCTCTTTTCGAGACGATTGTCGCGGAAGAATTCTTCCAGTAGATGGCCTGCAGGAATATCGCAAAAAACGACCTCTGATTGCGCTAGGAGCGCATGCTCGCTTCCACCTTCAGGTCAAGTGAGCCGTCGAGGTACTTGGAGCGAAATGATCGACATTTTCCATAATGAACAGCGTTGCACGCCAACTGAGCTTCAAAAGGGCCATTGCCAATTTCGTCCCCTGGAAATGACAGCAGGACGCTGAACCTGACGATCTCAGTCGGGACTGCCCGATCCGTGACGCCAACACATGGCTGGTCGCTGACCTTACGTGAAGGCGCGCCCGTCTCCCGCCCTCCTCTCGGTGCGCCCCGAGACCGTTCCACCAGGCTCTTGAACATGTCGCTCCGCCCGGGTTCTAGCGCACGCGTTTTCGCGCCCCGAGACCGTTGTACTCGGCTTCTGAACATGCCATTCCTCCCGGGTTCTAGCGCAATACATTTCTAAGATTCGATCGACGGTCTCGCAACTCACGAGCGGCCGCCTGGGTAAAGCTCAAGGCAACAGTCGCCGGCGGACCGGTCAGGTTGTCTTAGTGGAGAAACCCGCACCGCTCCGTTGCATCGTCTTGCCAGATCCAGAGGCGGTCTCACATGAAGACTCCGGGCTCGCTGGCCGTGGCGGCCAACAGTTGCTCTGCGCGAGGCAGCAACGCTGCGGCTACGCACGCCGGTCACCTGACCGCGCGTCGGTACCAAGTTCGCACTGTTCCGCATATTGGCGCTGGCGTTCGGAGGGGCGTCCGTGGATTCCCCTCCGAACGCCAGCAGAGGACTGATCCCGCCACATAGCGCCGTGACCAGCGCAAAGGGGTCAGACAGCTTCTCAACGGGGCAGGCGCATCAGGGTCAGCACTGCACGGTGGTAGGCCGTCTGAACTGGAGGAAGAGCAGACAGGTCAACTTGCTCGTCGGTTCCGTGGAGCCCCGCGTAGGGGAGGCCGAAGCCGGCGGTGGTTGGAATCTTCCGAGTTGCCATCAAATTTCCGATGTTCGACGGTCCGGCGACCTTCGGCCCGGCGGGGAGCCCGGCAGATGCTGCCGCCGTCAGCAGGGCGGCCGCGGGCTGGTCGGTCGGGGCAAGCCTGTAGGGCGGCCATGAGAGGACTGGCTCGATGTCCGTGGTGCTGGGGGCCGGGGTGGTCGGTGTCCAGCTCGGTGCGGCCTTGCGGAGGAATTCCTCGGCGGCCTTGGCGTCGAAGACGTCGGTGAGCCGGATGACCGAGGAGGCTCACCACCACACCTGCGAGCGTCATGCCGAGCACGCGCGCGGTGGTCGTCGACACCTTCAGCAACGCGTTCGCCTGCTGCCGGTCGGCCTGGTCCTCGACGACGTCGACAACCACGCCCTCCAGCGCCGGCGAGAACAGGGCGCGCGTCACCCCGCCCAGCGCCGCGAGCACGGCGATCAGCCAGATTGGCCCTCCTGCGGCGAACAACGCGGCCAGGCCGGCCCAGCACGCGGCAGCCGCCGTCTCCGTCACGGACACGAGCCGGAGCCGGGACCGCACCCGGTCACCCAGCACCCCACCCCACAGCACTTAAAGACGACCTGGGGCGCTCCCGCCGACAGGCTGCCCACCGTGAGTACCTTGGCGGACGAGCCGTGATCGTTTTCTCGGCCAACGGCGATACCGATGGCTCCCTGAGACCGGAACCCACGCCAGGCTCAATGCCGTAGGGGCCGATTCACCACACGTTCCCAGGAAAAGTCCTCTGGGATTCGGCGAACTCGTCGGTTTCCGGTCTCCGGCGACAGCATGATCGACGCGGCGATCTGCGATGGCGACATCGTGACCGTCAGACGCCAGGACAGCGCTGACCACGGCGACGTCGTCGCCGCGCTCCTGGACGACGAGGCCACGGTGAAGGTGCTGCGCCGGCAGAACGGGCGGGTGTGGCTCATGCCCCGCAACCCGTCCTACAAGCCGATCCCCGGCGACCACGCGCAGATTCTCGGCAAGGTCGTCGGCGTCCTGCGCCTTCTGTGAACAGCCTCGACCGAAGTCACCTTCTCCTGCAGCGACTTCACCCGCAGCCCGCGCGCGCCGGGGACGGGTGTGGCACCGTGGACGCGGGCGGGTCCGTCATTCCCCCCGTGGTGGCGGACCCGCCTGTCTACGTGGCCGACGGCGCCGGCACCGGCGAGGAGGCCTCCTCAAGGACCTGCCGCAGATCGGTGTACATCCGCAGCCGCACACCGGGCTGGCCGGCATCCCGCGTGGTGCGCTCGACGCTCGACGTCCCCCAGATTCGGGCGATCGCGGCCTGGAAGGCCAAGACGGTGGCATCGTCGAAGCCCGCCACGTCGATGACGAGCAGGCCGGGTTCGGACAGGTGCGCTTCTCGAATCGGGTCCACGTCTGTCAGTACGTGTTCGTGTACGGCCGGGGTTCTGTTCAGGCTCCGGATTCACCTGACCGGGCGAGTTGTCAGTGGCGACGTCTACCGTCCCTTGCATGACCAGTTCGCCGAACTCCCGTGACAGCACCTGGGTGTTGGAGGCCACCATCCGGACCGCGCCGACCGCCGATCCCCAATGGCAGGAGCAGCTCGGCAGGCTCCGCCCGGTCGCCTCGTACGACCCGGAGACCCAGACGTGGCATGCCCGCCTCGGCGCGCTCGACCTGGCGGGTGTGCAGATGCTGCAGGCTCTCTTCGACGCCGCGCGCGTCCACGGCACCGAGGTGCGGCTCACGCCCGTGGCGGCCCCGGCGTACTGGGACGGCCCTGCCTTCACGCGGGGGCCGGACGTGGCCGCTCTGCTGGAGGCGCAGGCCGACCGCGGTCGGCCGCTCGGTCAGCTGCCTCTGGCCTGAAGTGCCTGAACGGAAAATCCCCCAGGTAGTGGGCATGCTGGCGCGTTCGTTGGCCAGGGCCTGGGCGTGTCCGTAGGTCAGGCGGAGGCGAGCCGGCGAGCGTGGGCGGCAAGGCCTGGATACCAGGAGGATGAGGCCGGGTTGCAGCCGACCACCCACTCGGGCAGGGATTCGTCAGACCCTCGGATCATCGGCGGGCTACTGTACGGACACGCTGCGCTGCGCACGGTCAGCCGAGGAGGGAATCCTGTGTCATCGCCCTGTGACCCCGAGCACGCTCCCGCCGGCGATGTGGGTGCAGCGCTCATGATGATCGACTCTCGGCTCAAAGCCATCTACGACGGCAAGACCCAGACCGACGCCGAACAACAAGCGCTGACCGACCAGTTCGCCGGGTCCCTGGGCCCCGGGGGAGTCGATGACGTGCTGGACGGCGCGTGCACGCTCATCTACATGTTCATGCAGTGGCTGCGGATGGCCTACGAGGACCACGGCAAGGACGTCATCGAGTGCGTGGTGCCCAACCTCGTGGCCACGCTGCGCATGATGCCCAAGAGCGTCCGTCCCGAGGCCATCCCCACCATGGCCGGCCTGCTGGTCGCGGCAGGCACCGGCCTGAGCCCCAGCCTGTGGCGCAAGCAGTACGGATCCTGGACCAAGGACGAGATGAATCCCCTGGAAGCCACCGCCTTCCTGCTCGCGGAGCACATCAACCGACTCACCGACGACCGCGACTTCGCCACCCGCATGATCACCGAAGCTCTGTCCAGCGCGGACGAAGGCTGACGTGCAGCCTCCCCAGGTGATCAACCTTCAGCGGCAAACGGTCAAGGTGCCGTGACAACGCTCACTCGATTGTCCTTTGACAATCAACTTAGTCCACCGCAATCAGCTGACCTGGGTGGACTTACTTCGATGTCAAAGGATGGTGGCGGAGGTACGTGGTGAACGAGAGCCCGGGCGCCCGGCCCACCACGGAGGCTCATGGCGGCGGCATCGTCGCAGCTGTACCAGGCCCGGGCCAAACCGTCCCTGACAGGGCTCTGCTTCCTACATCCCGGCCTGCACCACACCGTGACCACACTGGCCCGAAGCCCTTGACCGCACGGCCTTGGCCTTTGGGTGAGTGGCTCCGTCGTATCCGGCCACGGAGCCTCCGCAGAAACCCGTTGGCGGACCACGGCGACCACTGCTACTTTTCCGGAGGCCGTGCGAGAGAACGAGGAGGTGGTGCCCGTGAACGTATTCACATGGGTGCTCTCCTCTGGGGTCACGGTCGGGCGATAGGTCGTCCGGGAGCGCCGTTTCTGAGCCCTCCCGAAAGGCACGACCATGCACTTCACTTCTGAACAGCGCCTCGACTGCGGCGTCCTCGAGCGCGAATTCACCCTCGGCGAGATCCCCGGCATCCTGTGGACGCCCGCGTCCGCGTCCGCACCGGTCCCGCTGATCCTGCTCGGCCATCCTCCCCTCGGGCTGCGCAAGATGTACCCCCGACTGGTGGCCCGGGCCAAGCACGCCGCGGCGGAGGACTTTGCCACGGCCACCATCGAACTCCCCGGGAGCGGTGACCGGCCCCGTTGGGCCGCCGCCGAGCAGGCACGCGCCGACCTGCGCCGGGCTATGGAAGCCGGCGAGCCGGTCAGCGACGAGATCATCGACGCCCTCATCCTCCCGCTCGTCGAAAAGTCGGTCCCGGAATGGCAGGCCGCCCTGGACGCCCTTCTCTCGTTGCCCGAGATCGGCGGCCCAGTCGGGTACTCGGGGGGAGTGATCTCCAACGGCATCCGGTTGGCGGTGGTCGAGCCGCGCATCGTGGCCGCCGTTCTGTTCGCCGGGAGTTTCGTGCCTCGCGCCATGTTCGAGGAGGCCCGCCAGGTCGCCATTCCGCTGCACGTCCTGCTGCAGTGGGACGACGAAGGGAACGACAGGCAGGCGGCCCTGGACCTTTTCGACGCCTTCGGCTCCAAGGAGAAGACGCTGCACGCCAACATGGGCGGGCACACCGGCGTCCCGCAGTTCGCGGGGGACGCCGCGGACCAGTTCTTCACCCGGCACCTGAAGTGAGGCCGGGCCGTGAGGCCGGCAGCAGACGGTAAGCGGCGTCGGCCATGATGCCGTCCTCGAGGACGGGCCCCGGACCTCCTCGATGACGGCGCCCGGCAGATGCACAACCGCCCCGATCGCGGCGGTACCGGCCAACGGCGGTACCGGACGGTCGGGGCGGCGCGAGGGTGTCGACTAGGTTCGGTGTCAAACGCCTCGATTGGATGACAGGGCGACTGGCTTCACTGTCCAAGGACATCGATTGTCCTATGCCATCGAACTTTGAGTGAGTGTCATCGAACTTTGAGCGGTAGTTGTGAGTGACACCGCCCTTCTCTCAGGACAGCACGCGATAGGTCACGTGTGTAACCGAGTCCGCTGCTCGCGACTCCACCTGCTCAAGATTCAGCGAGGGCACGCCGTCGAACAGCCGTGTGCCGGCGCCGAGCGTGAACGGCACAATGTGTAGCCGCAGCTCGTCGATCAAGCCTGCGGCGAGGTACTGGTTGATGGTGGTCGCGCCCCCGTGGATCGACACGTTGCGGTCCCCGGCTGCCTCGCGAGCCTGCCGCAGTGCGGATTCGGTGCCGTCGGTGACGAAGTAGAACGTGGTGCCGCCGTCCATCGGTTGCGGGTCGCGCGGGTGGTGGGTGAGCACGAAGACCGGTGCGTGGTACGGCGGATTGTCGCCCCACCAGCCCTTCCACTGTCGATCCCACGCGCCGCGAATGGGGCCGAACATGTTGCGCCCCATGATGAAGGCGCCGACCGCCGTCAGCCGGTCGAGCTCGGCCTGCCGCTGCTCCGGGGTTTCGAACATCCAGGCGTGCAGCCTGTCGCCCCAGCCATCACCAGCGTCGTCGCCGAACGGGCGCTGCTCGGCCTGGTTGAGCCCGGCCGAGTACCCGTCGACAGAGATCGAGAGGTCGCAGGTCACCCTGCCCAAACGTTTGGTCACTGTGCCGTCCTCCTTGTGGCGACCTTCCGTCGCCTTCGCGGTGAGCAGCCTGATCCGTTCATCATTGGGGTAGACCGTTCCGGGTCCGCGAACTCATCGCGCGGCCGTACCGCCGTTCCCGGCGCCATCCAGCTGCCCGCCGACCCTTGACCCTGTGCTCAAACTTCGACGACACGAACTCGCGTCCTCAAGGTTCGATGGCACGCGACCAAGGTTCGGTGACACGGGACATCGATCGTGGGGACTTGCGACGGCACCCGCGCGGCCGACTTGATTCATTCGAACTAGTAATCGAATATCGTGTCATGGCGG
>NZ_JBQQCE010000234.1:0-14594 GCF_052245645.1 Streptomyces sp. KR55
GTCCCGTACCGAGCAAGGCGATCGACGGCGGTGACAGCCAAGCCCAGGCGACTCCGCCCTGCACCAGCGCCGTGAGCAGGACTCCGCCGCACGCGAACACCACAAGGGCGCCCGCCCAGTCGACACGCGCGCGTGCGTCCGTTTTCCGTTGCGGCTCGTGCAGGTGGCGGACGATCAGCCACAGGGCGAGTCCGCCGATCGGCAGGTTGACGAGGAAGATCCAGCGCCAGTCGGCGTACGCGGCGAGGACACCGCCCACCGCGGGGCCGGCGACCGCCGACACCGCCCACACCGTGGAGAGCTTGGCCTGGATCTTCGGGCGTTCCTTCAGGGGGTAGAGGTCGGCGGCGAGTGTCTGGACCGTGCCCTGGAGTGCGCCGCCGCCGAGGCCCTGGACGATGCGGAAGGCGATGAGTGCCCACATGTTCCAGGCGAGGGCGCACAGGAGGGAGCCGAGCAGGAAGACGCTCGCGCCCACCACGAGGACCGGTTTGCGGCCGAAGGTGTCGGAGAGCTTGCCGTAGACGGGCAGGGTGACGGTGACGGCCAGCAGATAGCCGGAGAAGAGCCAGGAGAAGACGGAGAAGCCGCCCAGGTCGCCGACGATCTGCGGTACGGCCGTGGAGACGACGGTCGAGTCGAGTGCCGCCAGTGCCATCGACAGCATCAGCGCGGCGACGACGGCTCCGCGCCTGTCGGTCCCGGTGTGCTGTGCGGTGCCGCGTATCGCGGGTCTGGTGCTGCCCACGCAGATTCCTTCCCCTTGCAACTATCTGCCGTCGGACAGCTTCCCACTTGACCGTCACGCAACGGGAGGGTGGAGCCTGAGTGGGCCGATGGGTGGACCCGACCCTGAGAAGGACTCCGCCTGAGGGCGGACTGCCCCTAGGGGTCTCTCCGTACCAGGGCTCGGGGAGGGTTCGTACCGGCGGAGGACGAGACGGTACGGGGGTCGTCCTTAACCTGGCTTTACGCCGCGGGGGCGGTGCACCGCACCTTCGGGGGTGGGGTTTTCCTCAGTGCAAGACGGGGTTGAACACCATCGAACGTCACCCCTGCTTGCCGCGAGACTCATCGGCGTAGCACTTCGCACGACTTCACACGGCACGGCTCAGTACGAGCCGGCTGCTGACCGACTGCTGACCCACTGCTGACCGACATAGGAGACATACCGTGACATCGGCTGTAACCATTCCCAGGCACGGGGGCACTGGAGGGCGTACGGCCGTTGCCGCGCGGGCGCGGCAGGTCGTCAAGGCCTACGGGGCCGGGGAGACCCGCGTCGTCGCCCTCGACCATGTCGACGTGGACATCGCCCGCGGCCAGTTCACCGCCATCATGGGCCCGTCGGGGTCCGGCAAGTCCACGCTGATGCACTGCCTGGCCGGGCTCGACACCGTCACCAGCGGGCAGATCCATCTCGACGAGACCGAGATCACCGGTCTGAAGGACAAGAAGCTGACGCAACTGCGCCGGGACCGGATCGGGTTCATCTTCCAGGCGTTCAACCTGCTGCCGACGCTGAACGCGATCGAGAACATCACCCTGCCCATGGACATCGCCGGCCGTAAGCCGGACAAGGCGTGGCTGCAGCGGGTGGTGGAGACCGTGGGGCTCGCCGACCGGCTCAAGCACCGGCCGACGCAGCTGTCCGGCGGACAGCAGCAGCGCGTCGCCGTGGCCCGGGCACTGGCCGCGCGGCCCGAGATCATCTTCGGTGACGAGCCGACCGGGAACCTCGACTCGCGCGCGGGCGCCGAGGTGCTGGGCTTCCTGCGGCGGTCCGTGGACGAGTTGGGGCAGACCATGGTGATGGTCACGCACGACCCGGTGGCCGCCTCGTACGCCGACCGTGTGCTGTATCTCGCCGACGGCCGGATCGTCGACGAGATGTACAACCCGACAGCCGATCAGGTCCTGGACCGCATGAAGGACTTCGACGCCCGGGGGCGCACGTCATGACCGTGCTGAAGACCTCGATGCGCAACTTCTTCGCGCACAAGGGGCGCATGGCCCTGTCGGCCGTCGCCGTGCTGCTGTCGGTGGCGTTCGTGTGCGGCACGCTCGTGTTCACCGACACGATGAACACGACGTTCGACAAGCTGTTCGCGGCCACCGCGTCGGATGTCACGGTGAGCCCGAAGGGCGCCTCGGACACCGGTGAGACCACCGCCGACAACGGCAAGCCGCCGGTCATGCCGGCCTCCGTCGTCGACGAGGTCCGCAGGACGGAGGGCGTGAAGTCGGCTCAGGGCACCGTCTTCTCGACGTCGGTGACGGTCGTCGACGCCGACAAGGACAGCCTCTCGCCGTCCGGCGGCGGGCCGACCATCGTCGGCAGCTGGAACTCCAACGAGGCCCGCACGATGAAGATCACCTCGGGTTCCGCGCCCGAGGGCGCCGACCAGGTGATGACCGACGCGGACACCGCTGACAAGCACGGCCTTGAGCTCGGCGACGAGATCGGCGTCATCACCGCTGTCGGCACGCACCGGGCGAAGATCTCCGGCATCGCCGACTTCACCGTCACCAACCCCGGTGCCGCGATCTTCTACCTGGACACGAAGACCGCCCAGCAGACCCTCGTCGGTGAGACCGGCGTCTACACGAACGTCAACGTCACCGCCGCGTCCGGCTTCACCGACGCCCAGGTGAAGAAGAACGTCGCCACCGCGCTCGACGGCGGCTTCAGGGTGCAGACGGCCAAGGAGGTCGCCGACGCGAACGCCGAGGACGTCCAGGAGTTCATGGGCGTCATCAAGTACGCGATGCTCGGCTTCGCCGGGATCGCCTTCCTCGTCGGCGTCTTCCTGATCATCAACACGTTCTCGATGCTGGTCGCCCAGCGGACCCGCGAGATCGGCCTGATGCGGGCCATCGGATCCAGCCGCAAGCAGGTCAACCGGTCCGTGCTGGTCGAGGCACTGATGCTCGGTTTCGTCGGCTCCGTGCTCGGTGTGGGCGCGGGCGTCGGGCTCGCCATCGGGCTGATGAAGCTCATGGGCGCCATGGGCATGAACCTCTCCACGGACGACCTGACGGTCGCCTGGACGACCCCGGTGGTCGGCCTGGTCCTCGGCGTCGTCGTCACCGTCCTCGCCGCCTACCTCCCGGCCCGCCGCGCCGGCAAGGTCTCGCCCATGGCCGCCCTGCGCGATGCGGGCGCCCCGGCCGACGCGAAGGCGGGTGTCGTACGGGCCGTGCTGGGCCTGCTGCTGACCGGTGCCGGCGGATTCGGGCTGTATCTGGCGGCCGCTGCCGACAAGGCGAGCGAGGGTGCGCTGTGGCTGGGCGCGGGCGTGGTGCTGTCGCTGATCGGCTTCGTCGTCATCGGTCCGCTGCTCGCGGGCGGAGTCGTCCGGGTGCTCGGCGCGATCGTGCTGCGGATGTTCGGGCCCGTCGGCCGGATGGCCGAGCGCAACGCGCTGCGCAATCCGCGCCGTACCGGCGCCACGGGCGCGGCGCTGATGATCGGGCTGGCCCTGGTGGCCTGTCTGTCGGTGGTCGGCTCGTCGATGGTCGCCTCGGCGACGGAGGAACTCGACAAGAGCGTGGGGACGGACTTCATCATCCAGTCCGACAGCGGCCACCTGATCACCCCGCAGGCGGTCACGGCCGCGAAGGACGCCGACGGCGTGGACCGCGTCACCGAGTACAAGTGGACCAAGGCCGACTTCACGACCCCCGACGGGAAGACGTCCAAGGACACCGCGATCACGGCCGCCGACCCGTCGTACGCGCAGGACCTGCGGGTCGAGACCGTCGCCGGCAACCTCGACGACGCCTACCGGCCCGACTCCATGTCCGTCCACGAGGAGTACGCCAAGGACCACGGCATCCGCCTCGGCTCCGAGATCGCCGTCGACTTCAAGGACGGCTCCACCGGCCGGCTGACCGTCCGCGCGATCACCAGCAGCGACGCGGTCATCGACCAGGGCGCGATGTACACGTCGATCGACACGCTGGCCACGTACGTCCCCGCCGACAAGATCCCGCTCGACACGGTGCTGTTCGCCTCGGCGAAGGACGGCCAGGAGGCGGCGGCGTACACGGCACTGAAGGCGGCGCTGGACGACTACCCGCAGTACACCGTGCGCGACCAGACCGACTACAAGGAGGCCCTGAAGGACCAGATCGGCCAGCTCCTGAACATGATCTACGGCCTGCTGGCCCTCGCGATCATCGTGGCCGTCCTGGGCGTCGTGAACACGCTGGCCCTGTCGGTGGTGGAGCGGACCCGGGAGATCGGCCTGATGCGGGCGATCGGCCTGTCGCGCCGGCAGCTGCGCCGCATGATCCGCCTGGAGTCGGTCGTGATCGCCCTCTTCGGTGCCCTGCTGGGCCTGGGGCTGGGCATGGGCTGGGGCGCAACGGCGCAGCAGCTGCTCGCCCTGGAGGGGCTGAACGTCCTGGAGATCCCGTGGCCGACCATCGGCGGGGTGTTCATCGGCTCGGCCTTCGTCGGCCTGTTCGCCGCCCTGGTACCTGCCTTCCGGGCGGGCCGGATGAACGTCCTGAACGCGATCGCGACGGAGTAGCCGCTCTCTGAGAACCACCACACACGGGGGTTGTGGGGGAGGGTCCCGGTGCTGGGGGAGTCTTGCGGACTCCCCCGGTGCCGGGCCCGCTTCATGCCCGCAGGAGCGGGACGTCGTACTTCTGGATCCAGGTGTCGCGGGTGATGAGGGTCAGGCCTTCCAGTTGGGCCTGGGCGATCAGTACGCGGTCGAAAGGGTCGCGGTGGTGCAGGGGAAGGTTTCCGGCCTGGATGCCGTGTTCTCCGGTGATCGTCGGCTTCCGCAGTCCGCAGTTCCAGGCACGCTCGGGCAGATCGGGAGGGCCTTCGAGTTTGCCGAGGCGTGCCCTGACGGCGAGTTCCCACGGTGTGACGGCACTGTGGACCAAGCCGTTGGTCCAACGGAGTCGCCTCCCCCCTCACGGGGCCAGTGTCATCACTCCCCCGGGTGACAACCGCGGCCGCGACGTACTCTGGAGACCCCCGGCCCGCCGCGCGTGTCGGGCGGTTCGCGTTGCCCACCCTTTGTCATCCCCCAGTCAGCCCCTGTCATCCAGGACGGAAAGCCTCTCCATGAGCCTGCACGGTCTGCTCGACGCCGTCGTCAAGGACGCCGCACTCGCGGAAGCGATCAAGGCGGCCTCGGACGGCAACCGGATGCACGTCGATCTGGTCGGCCCCCAGGCGGCCCGCCCCTTCGCGGTCGCGGCCCTCGCCCGCGAGAGCGGCCGCCCGGTGCTGGCGGTGACGGCGACCGGGCGCGAGGCGGAGGACCTGGCGGCGGCGCTGCGCTCGCTGCTGCCGCCGGAGGGAGTCGTTGAGTACCCGTCCTGGGAGACGCTGCCGCACGAACGGCTGAGCCCGCGCAGCGACACCGTGGGCCGGCGCCTCGCCGTGCTGCGCCGACTCGCCCACCCCAGCACCGACGACCCCGAGACCGGCCCGGTCTCCGTCGTCGTGGCCCCCGTGCGATCCGTGCTCCAGCCGCAGGTCAAGGGCCTGGGCGACCTGGAGCCGGTGGCGCTGAGGACCGGGCAGACCGCCGACCTGAACGAGATCGTCGACGCCCTGGCCGCCGCCGCGTACGCGCGCGTGGAGCTGGTCGAGAAGCGGGGCGAGTTCGCCGTACGCGGCGGCATCCTGGACGTCTTCCCGCCCACCGAAGAGCACCCCCTGCGCATCGAGTTCTGGGGCGACGACGTCGAGGAGATCCGCTACTTCAAGGTCGCCGACCAGCGGTCGCTGGAGGTCGCCGAGCACGGCCTGTGGGCCCCGCCCTGCCGTGAACTTCTGTTGACGGAAGACGTCCGCACGCGCGCGCGTGCCCTCGCCGAGGCGCACCCCGAGCTGGGCGAGCTGCTCGGCAAGATCGCCGAGGGCATCGCGGTGGAGGGCATGGAGTCGCTCGCGCCCGTCCTCGTCGACGACATGGAGCTGCTGCTCGACGTACTGCCGAAGGGCGCCATGGCCGTCGTATGCGATCCGGAGCGGGTACGCACGCGTGCCGCGGATCTCGTGGCGACCTCGCAGGAGTTCCTGCAGGCCTCCTGGGCGGCCACCGCGGGCGGCGGGGAGGCGCCGATCGATGTCGGCGCGGCCTCGCTGTGGTCCATCGCCGACGTCCGTGACCGGGCCCGCGAGCTGGACATGATGTGGTGGTCGGTGTCGCCGTTCGCGGCGGACGAGGAGCTCACGGAGACGTTTGCCGCCGACGCGGCGGGTGACACGCTCAAGCTCGGCATGCACGCCCCGGAGACCTACCGCGGCGACACCGCCAAGGCGCTCGCCGACACCAAGGGCTGGCTCGCCGACGGCTGGCGCACGGTCTTCGTGACCGAGGGGCACGGCCCCGCCGCCCGCACGGTCGAGGTGCTCGGCGGCGAGGGCATCGCGGCCCGCCTGGACGCCGACCTGGGGGAGATCTCCCCGTCCGTGGTGCATGTGGCGTGCGGCTCGATCGACCACGGCTTCGTCGACCCGGCGCTCAGGGTCGCGGTGCTCACCGAGACCGACCTGTCCGGCCAGAAGGCGGCCGGCCGCGACGGCGCCCGCATGCCCGCCCGCCGCCGCAAGACCATCGACCCGCTCACCCTGGAGGCGGGCGACTACATCGTCCACGAGCAGCACGGCGTGGGCCGCTACATCGAGATGGTGCAGCGCACCGTGCAGGGCGCCACGCGCGAGTACCTCGTCGTGGAGTACGCCCACGCCAAGCGCGGCCAGCCCGGCGACCGGCTCTACATCCCCACCGACCAGCTGGAACAGATCACCAAGTACGTCGGCGGCGAGGCCCCGACGCTGCACCGGCTCGGCGGCGCCGACTGGACCAAGACCAAGGCACGCGCGAAGAAGGCCGTCAAGGAGATCGCGGCGGACCTCATCAAGCTGTACAGCGCGCGCATGGCGGCCCCCGGGCACACCTTCGCGCCGGACACTCCGTGGCAGCGCGAGCTGGAGGACGCCTTCCCGTACGCGGAGACGCCCGACCAGCTGACGACCATCGCCGAGGTCAAGGAGGACATGGAGAAGTCGGTCCCGATGGACCGCCTGATCTGCGGCGACGTCGGCTACGGCAAGACGGAGATCGCGGTCCGCGCCGCCTTCAAGGCCGTACAGGACGGCAAGCAGGCCGCGGTCCTCGTGCCGACGACGCTGCTGGTGCAGCAGCACTTCGGGACGTTCAGCGAGCGGTACGCGCAGTTCCCGGTGAGCGTGAAGGCGCTGTCGCGGTTCCAGACGGACACCGAGGCGAAGGCGGTCCTGGAGGGCCTGCGGGAGGGCTCGGTGGACGTCGTCATCGGCACACACCGCCTCTTCTCCTCCGAGACCAAGTTCAAGGACCTGGGGCTCGTCATCGTCGACGAGGAGCAGCGGTTCGGCGTCGAGCACAAGGAGCAGCTGAAGAAGCTGCGGGCCAACGTCGACGTGCTGACCATGTCGGCCACGCCGATCCCGCGGACCCTCGAGATGGCCGTGACCGGCATCCGCGAGATGTCCACGATCACGACCCCGCCGGAGGAACGGCACCCGGTGCTGACCTTCGTCGGGCCGTACGAGGAGAAGCAGATCGGCGCGGCGATCCGGCGTGAACTGCTGCGCGAGGGCCAGGTCTTCTACATCCACAACCGGGTGGAGTCCATCGACCGCGCGGCGGCCCGGCTCCGCGAGATCGTCCCCGAGGCGCGCATCGCCACCGCGCACGGGCAGATGTCGGAGTCGGCGCTGGAGCAGGTCGTCGTCGACTTCTGGGAGAAGAAGTTCGACGTGCTCGTGTCGACGACGATCGTCGAGTCCGGCATCGACATCTCCAACGCGAACACGCTGATCGTCGAACGAGGGGACACCTTCGGTCTGTCGCAGTTGCACCAGTTGCGCGGGCGCGTGGGGCGTGGGCGTGAGCGCGGGTACGCCTACTTCCTGTATCCGCCCGAGAAGCCGCTGACGGAGACCGCCCACGAGCGCCTCGCCACCATTGCCCAGCACACCGAGATGGGTGCCGGCATGTACGTGGCGATGAAGGACCTGGAGATCCGCGGAGCCGGAAACCTCCTCGGCGGCGAGCAGTCGGGGCACATCGCGGGCGTGGGATTCGATCTGTACGTCCGGATGGTCGGCGAGGCGGTCGCGGACTACCGGCGTCAGCTGGAGACCGGCGAGATCGAGGAGGAGCCGCCGCTCGAGGTCAAGATCGAACTGCCCGTCGACGCCCACGTACCGCACGACTACGCGCCGGGTGAGCGCCTCCGGCTTCAGGCCTACCGCTCCATCGCCTCCGCCAACACGGAGGAGGACATCAAGGCCGTACGGGAGGAACTCGTCGACCGCTACGGCAAGTTGCCGGAACCGGTGGAGAACCTCCTCCTGGTGGCGGGCCTGCGCATGCTCGCACGCGCGTGTGGCGTCGGCGAGATCGTCCTCCAGGGCAACAACATCCGCTTCGCGCCGGTGGAGTTGCGGGAGTCGCAGGAACTGCGGCTCAAGCGGCTGTACCCGGGGACGGTCATCAAGCCGGCGGTCCACCAGGTGCTGGTGCCGCGCCCGAAGACCGCGAAGGTGGGCGGGAAGCCGTTGGTCGGGCGGGAGCTGCTCGGGTGGGTCGGGGAGTTCCTGGCGTCGGTTCTGGGGTCTTGAGGCCGCCGTACTGCGGCGCGCAGGACCCTGCCGTTGGGGCGCGGCCCTGATCGCGGGGTGAAGGGCGCACGAAGCCGCCCGCGGGTGGTGGAGTACCGCGGACGGCCTCTGTTTCAAGGTGGTTCAGCGGGCCGCCATCGGGGAGTCGTGCCCCGTGGCCGGCCAGATGTCCTCCGTGGGTCTCCGGTCTACGGCTGCTCGGGCGGCCGGTCGCGGTCCATGCCGAGCTGCCCCTCGATCTTCTGCTGGGCAGTGTCGACTTGGCCCTCGTACTTGTTGCCCGTCTTCTCGTTGACCTTCTTCTCCGCGGCGTCGGACATTTGCTTGGCCCTGTCCTGGGCCCCCTTGTGCCTGAACCTGTCGAAGATGCCCATCCAGAGCTCCTTCCGGAGATGACTCAAAACCGACGATACGCCCGACTTGCGAGGAATGCAGGGTTTGGGGCAGCTGTGGTCTGGACCTCTCGGCCGTTACCGTGGCATCAGGCACAACCGACCCGTACGGGCGGCCAGGGCAGGCAAGGGAAGGGGCGCACCGTGACGCGTCTGAGGGGCGGCGCCGCGGCCGCCGCGGAAGCGGCCCTCACGGCCGCGGAGACACTCACCGTGAAGGGACGTGCACCGAAGAGCGGCCACGACCGCGAACGGTTCGGCTCACCGTGGGCGGACACCGACACCAACAGGTTCGGTACCCGCTTCTTCCGCGCGGCGATGTTGGCAGCTGCCGTGCTCCTCGTCTCGGGATGCGAGGGACTCGGCGAAGACGACTCCTCCACGGGATCCGGGCCGACTGCGCCTGCCGGGCAGGCGGTCGGTCCGCTCAAGAACCCAGACGGTACGAAACCAGGGCTCGCGCCCCTGACGACGGACGCGGACAAGGCCGCGGCCCGCAGGCTCATCGGGGAGCTGTCCACGAAGGGGCGGGGGCCGAAGACCGGCTACGACCGTGACGAGTTCGGCTACGCATGGATGGACACGGCCGAGGGTGTGCCGCTGGCGAGGAACGGGTGCGACACGCGTAATGACTTGCTGAAACGCGATGGTCAGAGCATCCAGTTCCGTGCCGGTTCCGACTGCGTGGTCGTCTCGATGAAGCTGCACGACCCGTACACGGGCAAGGACCTCGCCTGGAAGAAGTCGAAGGCCACCGAGGTGCAGATAGACCATGTCGTGCCGCTGTCGTACGCCTGGCAGATGGGTGCGGCTCGCTGGAACGAGGAGAAGAGGCAGCGGGTGGCCAACGACGTGCTGAATCTCCTGCCGGTCTCGGGCTCCACGAACTCCGCCAAACGCGACTCGGGACCGGCGTCCTGGCTGCCACCCAGCAAGGCGATCCGCTGCTCGTACTCGGTGCGGTTCGCGCAAGTGGCGCTCAAGTACGAGCTGCCTGTCACAGCGGCGGACAAGAACATGATGCTCCAGCAGTGCGGCGCTTGAGCTTCCACCTGTTTCGCGGCCTGCGGCACTGCTGTCGGAGCGGTGTGGAACGGTGTGTCATGGGCGAACTGGTGGAGCAGGTCGACGATCAGGATCGGGTACTCGGAGTTGTCGAGCGGGACGAGGCGGTGCGAAGTGGGTGGCTGCACCGCGTTGCGACGACCGTCTGCCGTCGTCCCGATGGGCGGATCCTGGTGCATCGACGGCCGCGCACCGTGTCCCGCTTTCCGGGGCAGTACGACTGGCTGGTGGGCGGAGCCGTGGACGTCGGCGAGTCCTACGGGGATGCGGCAGCACGGGAACTCGTCGAGGAACTGGGCGTCAGAGCGTCACCGAAGTTCCTCTTCAAGTACCTGTGCCGTGGGGCCATCAGCCCCTACTGGCCGGCGCTCCACGAAGCAGTGATCACGGACGAGCTCGTTGTGGACCCGTCGGAGATCGCATGGCATGAGTGGCTCACCCCCGACGAGTTCCATGAGGCCGGACAGCGCTGGAGCTTCGTGGAAGACGGGCTCGATGCATTGAGGCGGTACCCCCTCAACCTCTCCACGGCGGCAACCCCACGAAGGCACCGCCCCGCTTCCACGCGGACCGAGTGAGGCCGGGGTGCGCGAAAATCCGTTCCGCTGCCGCCGGGCCGCCGCCTAGCGTGGCCGTATGGAGCTGAGGGTATCGAGTCTCGCCGAGCGGCCGGACATGCTCGACCGGGTGGCCGGGATGGCCAACACCTGGCCGAAGTTCGTCATCAACGACCCGGTGGGGGACGCCTACTACGGGCAGATCGCCGCCGAACTGCCGCAGTACGTGCAGTTCGCCGAGGACGAGACCGGCGAGGTCGTCGCGCACGCTCACAGTGTTCCCTTCGCGCTCGCCGCCGAGGGCCGCGGCGAACTGCCCGCCCGTGGCTGGGACGAGGTGCTCCTGTGGGCGTTCGCCGACCTGCGTCACGGGGTCCGCCCCGACACGGTCAGCGCGATCTCGGTCACCGTCGCCCCGCACGCCCAGGGCCTCGGCCTGTCCGGCCGCATGCTCACAGCGATGCGCGACAACGCCCGAGCCCTCGGCTTCAACGAGGTCGTCGCCCCCGTCCGCCCCAGCGCCAAGCACCTGGAACCCCGTACGCCCATGGAGGAGTACGCCCGCCGAGTGCGCCCCGACGGGCTCCCACACGACCCCTGGCTGCGCGTCCACGCCCGGGCGGGCGCCACCGTCCACTCCGTGGCGCCGGCGTCGATGGCGGTGGCCGCCTCGCTGCACGACTGGCGCCGCTGGACCGGACTGCCCTTCGACACCGCAGGCGACATCGAGGTACCCGGTGCCCTGGTGCCGGTGCGCTGCGAGCCGGAGCAGGGGTTCGCGGTGTATGTCGAGCCCAACGTGTGGATGCGGCACCGACTGTGAGCGGCACGGGCCGGCGAGTGGTTCGCGGCGGACCTCTCCGACGGCAGTGATCAGTGCGACAACGGTTCGGTACAACCCGGGACCGCTTGTCGGTGTCGACCTATACGCTCGATGCGACAATCGCACGACTGGCGTTGTCCGACGCCGGCCGGCCTCGTACGCCCACCTCAGGCACCAGGAGCAGCCATGCATGGCCACGGCTACACGCAGCCGGTGAAGCAGCCGCCCCCGACGGCGTGGCTGGTCCTCCTGCGTGTGCTGTTCGTGGCGATCTCCGTCCTCAGCCTCGGGTTCCTGACCTGGACGATGCTGCTGCGCCTGGCGATCGTCACCCGCAGGTCGCTGGACTGGGGCCTCTTCGTGGCGGTGCTGGCCATCGACATCCTGGCCGTGGTGCTGCTCGGCAGCGAACCCGGCGAAGAGATCCACACCGCGGGCGGCTGGACCGGCCTCGCACTGCTGCTGGGCACGCTCGTGGCGGTGATCGCGTACTACCTCGCCGCGGACGTACGCCACTTCCACCAGCTCCGCTACGGTGGCGGCTACGCCCCGCAGCCCACCGCGGCGTACGGCTACCCGCAGCCGCCGGCCCAGGCTTCGTACAACACGGCCACGACCGTCCCGCAGCCCCCGCTCACCCGAAGCGCGCACACCCCGCCCCCGATACCCCAGGCCGCCACGCCCGGCCCGCCGATACCCGCCCCGCCGCCCCAGCGCCCCGCGCCGGCCCGGATCGACCAGGTGCGTGCCGAACTCGACGAGCTCAGCGACTACCTGCGCAAGCAGGGCGGCCGGCCCGACGGCGACCACGAGGGCGGACGGTGACCGTGACGACAGCACGCGTCGTCGCCGGCCGCTACGAACTGGCCACGCTCATCGGACAGGGTGGCATGGGCCAGGTCTGGACGGCCTACGACCAGCGGCTCGACCGGCGCGTGGCGGTGAAGCTGCTGCGCCCCGACAGGGTGGCCGGGCAGGAGGCCGACGAGTTGCGCCGCCGGTTCGTGCGCGAGTGCCGGGTGACCGCGCAGGTCGACCACCCCGGGCTCGTCACCGTGCACGACGCGGGCAGTGCGGGCGAGGAGCTGTTCCTCGTCATGCAGTACGTCGACGGCGCCGACCTCTCCGACCATCTCGCCGAGCACACCCCGTACCCGTGGCAGTGGGCGGTCGCCGTCGCCGCGCAACTGTGCGCCGTGCTGAGCGCCGTGCACGCGGTGCCGATCGTGCACCGCGACCTGAAGCCACGCAACGTGATGGTGAAGCAGGACGGCACGGTCACCGTCCTCGACCTGGGCGTCGCCTCCGTCATGGACACCGACACCACGCGCCTGACGCACACCGGTTCGCCCATCGGCTCGCCCGCCTACATGGCGCCCGAGCAGGCGATGGGCGGCGCGGTCGGCCCGTACACGGACCTGTACGCACTCGGCGTGCTCCTGCACGAACTCCTCAGCGGCGACGTCCCGTTCGCGGGTTCCACGGCGCTCGGTGTGCTGCACCGGCACCTGTACGAGCCGCCGCTGCCCGTGCGCCGGATCCGCCCCGAGGTTCCCGAGGCACTCGAGGCTCTCGTCCTGCGCCTGCTCGCCAAGGACCCGCAGCACCGGCCCGCCTCCGCGCAGGAGGTGTACGAGGACCTGGCGCTGCTCCTGCCCGCGCGCGGCACGCCCACCGGGGCGCCCCTCGACCCCACGCGCCCCTTCCTGCGCCCTCACGCCCCGTGGCCCGACCGCGCGCGCACGCCCGCTCCCCAGCCCGCCCCCGTCACGCCGGTCGCCGAGCAGCCGGACGTCGCGAGCGCCGTCGACGAGGTCAAGCGTCTCCTGGGCGAGGGACGCATCACCCAGGCCGTGGACATCCTCGGCGCGATCCTGCCCGCCGCCGCGCAGCAGCACGGCGAGCACTCCCCGGTCGTCCGCACCCTGCGCAAGCAGTACGCGGCCACGCTCATGGACGACGGCCAGTACCGGCGCGCGCTCCCCGAACTGCGCCGCCTCGCCGACGAACGTGCCGCCGAGGCCGGCCAGGCCGACCCGCAGTCCCTGCGGTTCCGCTACGAGGCCGCCCAGTGCCTCGAACAGCTCGGCGAACCGGCGGCGGCGCTGGCCGCGTACCGGGCACTGCTGCCGTACTACGAGAACCAGTACGTCTCCGGCGACCCCGAGCTCTCCCACGACGTACGCCGCCGCATCGGCCACCTCCTCCTCGCCGTCGGCGACCGCGCCGCCGCGCACGACACGCTGGCCAGGCTCCTGCACGACGTGGAACGCCTGAACGGTCCCGGGCATCCGCTCGCCGCGGAGGTGCGCCGGACCCTGCAGTGGCTGGGCCAGGTGCGCGGGTAGTCCTCCTGCGGCCGGGTGGCGCGGCGGTGCCCGAAGTCCTGGTGAATCGTTGGTCGAATGGGTTGGCCAGAGCTTGCCCACTGCCTACCATCGATCACCGCAAGACTTTGTGCACCGTCGCACAATCTCCTCGGGAGGTTTCCTTGCACCGCCGTCGTCGCACCGCGCTCCTCCTGTCCGCCGCGATCGCCGTGGCCCCCCTCCTCACCGCCTGCGGAAACGATGCGCACCCCGGTGCGGCGGCCGTCGTCGGCGGTCAGCGGATCACCGTGTCCCAGCTCGAGAGCAGGGTGAACGAGGTACGCGCGGCGCAGCGGGCGGCGGTGAACGACGAGGCGCAGTACGCGCAGGCCGTCGCGGGCACCGGCACCCTGTCCCGCGACACCCTGCACAACATGGTCCTGGACCGGGTGCTGCACCGCGCCGCCCAGGACGCCGGCATCACCGTCAGCCGCAAGGAGGTCCAGGAGATGCGGGCCGGCCTGGAGGAGCAGGTCGGCGGCCCCAAGGCACTTCAGACGGCCTGGCTGCAGCAGTACAGCATTGCGCCGGAGCGGCTGGACGAGAACCTCCGCCTCCAGCTCGAGGCCCAGAAGCTCGCCGCGAAGCTCGGCACAGACACCAGCCAGCCGGCCTTCTGGAACGCCCTGTCCAAGGCCTCCGAGAAGCTGGACGTCGACCTCAACCCGCGCTACGGCACCTGGGACGTCCAGCGGAGCAGCCGCGTCGACCAGCAGGCGCCGTGGGTACGGGACGTCACGA
>NZ_JBQQCE010000235.1:0-14571 GCF_052245645.1 Streptomyces sp. KR55
AAGCGCTCCGTGCCCTCAAACGCCGACTGTCCGACGTCGTCTACCGAGCCCTCCAGCACGATGCCCAAGCGTCACACGACCACGTGAACACGCTCGCAGTGGCTGCTTGACATAGGAGTAATGGGACGTGACCGCGATGCGTACAGACCCTCGTCGACGATCTGGCCGACTGGCTCATGGAGGGAGACATGAGACCGATCCAGGGGCTTGATCTACATGCTGTGGCCCCCTGTTTGGCCCCCGAGCATGAAAGAGGCCCATCCGCGATCATACGAATGGGCCTCTGACCAGCGTCGGGGTGGCGGGATTCGAACCCACGACCTCTTCGTCCCGAATGAGGTTCGGTTACTGATCTTGCCTGCGGGCGTGGCGTTTTCCCTGGTCAGGGGCATGGTCTCGATCGGTCTCGCGTGGTGTGTGGAAGGGGCTTGGGGAGCAAGTCGGCTCCCAATCGGCTCCCAGCGTGCTTGCGTGGGGCTCGAACCACGACGCTTCGTGTCAGCGAGGGCCGAGCGATCGACACCAGTTTGCCCGTGGCAGCCTCTGGCCCATCGGCCTCAAAGCCGGGTGGCCGTAATGCCTCTAAGCCGTGAAGAAGCCGGCGAGCGCGCGGCCGATCTGGTCAGGAGCGTTCTCCGTGGGGATGTGCCCCGCATCCGGGATGCGTACGAGCGTGGTGTGCGGCATCTCCGAGGTGAACCGCTCGGCGTATTCCACCTTCTGGAAGCCGTCGTCCTCGCCCCAGATCAGCAACTTGGGCGTGGTGGACCGCTGCAGGGCGGGAACGAGGTCAAGGGTGTAGCGGTTGTCGGCTGCGCCCGCCATGGCCATCCAGGAGCGGCGGACCCGCCCATCGGTCCACGGATCCAGGTAGTCCGCGATCAACGGCTCGGTGGCGGCACCGGCCAGTGCCGCTGCCACGGCCTGTCGGCGGGCGGCGAGAACTTCATCGGCGGTGGTCGCCGCGACGACCTCCGCGTCCCGGAACCGGGCTACGCCAGGCACTGGCCAGGAGTCGTATAGGACCGAGTTGAGCAGGGCCAGCCGCGGCACCTCCAGTCGGTTGTGGGCGAGGAGGTGCTGGGCGACGGCGCCGCCGATGTCGTGGCCCGCCACGGCGATCGGCCCGGAGAGCTTCAGCGCGGACGCGAACCGTGTCACCCAGTCCGCAAGGGCCGGGACCGTGGCCGTTTCCAGGGTGAGCTCGCCGCCCGAGCGTCCCAGCCCGGGGAGGTCGGCCGCGAAGGGCCGCAGCCCCGCGTCGGCGAGGTGGTCCAGTACCGGGAGCCAGACCCGGCTCCAGTACGTTCCGTGCAGCAGCAGCACGGGCTGGCCGTCCTGCCGCCCGGCGGTCAGGTAGCTGGCCGTTTCGCCGTCGACCTGGACTGCGCTCCTGACCACTGTCGTTTCGGTGGTTTCACTCATGGGACCACTGTGACCGGAGTCGATCTCCCTGCCGAGAGTCCGAAAAGACACCTGGGGGTACATTCTTGCCATGAGTCTTCACCGGGTGGTGGCCCTGCTCAATCCGCCGCAGTCGCCTTTCGAGCTCGGCTGCGCTGCCGAGGTCTTCGGCACCGTCCTGCCGGATGTGCCTGCCCGCTATAGCTTCCGGATCTGTGCCGAGCGCCCCGGACCGCTGCGGACCACCATCGGTTACCCGATGCTCGTCGACGCGGGGCTGTCGGCCCTGGAGGAGGCGGACACCGTGGTCGTCCCCGGCTGGCAGCCGCCCAGCGCGCCGGTGCCACCGACCGTCATCGCGGCGCTGCGGGCCGCCCACCGGCGCGGGGCCAGGATCGTCGCCATCTGCACGGGGGCGTTTGTCCTCGCCCGGGCCGGACTGCTCGACGGCCGCCGCGCCAGCACCCACTGGCGCCACGCGCCTCACCTCGCCGCCGCTTTCTCCCAGGTGGAGGTGGATCCGGACGTGCTCTACGTGGACCACGGCGACGTGGCCACCAGCGCCGGAACCGGCGCGGGCATCGACCTGTGCCTTCACCTGGTGCGTTCTGACCACGGGGCCGCCTACGCTGCACAGATCGCCCGGAACATGGTCCTGCCCCCACACCGGGAGGGCAGCCAACTCCAGTACGCCGCACAGCCTGCCCCGGCGAGGACGGACGAGTCACTGGCGCCACTGCTGGAGTGGGCCACGTCCCACCTCGACTCTCCGCTGACCCTGGACCGGCTCGCCGAACGAGCCGGGCTGTCCATCCGAACCCTCGCCCGGCGCTTCACCGAACAACTCGGCGTCAGCCCGGGGCAGTGGCTGTTGCGCCAACGCCTCGACGCAGCACGGGTATTGCTGGAACAGACCGACCTGCCGGTCGAAGCCATCGCCACCCGCGTCGGACTCACTTCGGCAGTCAACCTGCGCCGCCGCTTCCGGGCGCATCTGAGCACCACACCCGGCGCTTACCGGCGCATCTTCAGCCAAACTCGGGCGGCTACTTGACGGACGGCGCCTCAGCGCAGGGCGTCGAGCGCGGCGATGATGTCGGCCGGTTCGGCGCGCTTGGTGTAGTCGGTGTCGGCGAACGCCCAGCGGACGGTGCCGGTCTGGTCGATGACGTACGTCGCGGGGAGCGGGAGGGTGCGCGGGTGGCCGCCGTTGACGCGGTGGAGGTCGAAGCCGAGCTTGTCGTAGACGGCGGCGAGGTCGTCTGGCAGGTCGAAGGCGAGGCCGTACGCCTTGGCGGTGTCGGAACCGACGTCGCTGAGGACGGTGAAGTCCAGGGCGTGCTTCTCGGCCAGGGACAGTGACTCGTCGGGGATCTGCGGGGATACGGCGACGAGTTGGGCGCCCCGATCGATGATGGCGGTGTGGTGCTGCTGGAGGGAGCGCAGCGCGATGTTGCAGTACGGGCACCAGGCGCCGCGGTAGAAGGTGAGCACGACCGGGCCTTGGGCGAGGAGCCGGTCGAGGGTGACGGTCTCGCCGGTCGCGGAGGGCAGCGTGAAGCGCGGGGCCTGCGCGTCGGCGGTGAGGGCGCGGTCGGTCTGGCCGGACGCGGCGAGTTCGGTGCCGGCCCGCTGCATGATCTCGCGCACCTCGGCGGGGATCTGCTGCTGGCGGGCTTCGTAGAAGGCACGCAGTTCTGCGTTGAGGGTCATGAGGGCGGTGTCCTTCCCGTGTGGGGGCAGGTGTGAAGGGCCCGCCCCGAGAACTCGGAACGCTCGTTTCAAGATAGCGGTCGGGGCGGTATCTTGAAACCACTGTTCCAAGATGGTGGTGAGGTGAGGCATGGCGGACATCAAGCACTTCGATCCGGACGCGACCCTGGAGATGGTGGTCCGCCTGTTCTGGAAGCAGGGCGTGGCGGCCACCGGCGTGCAGGACATCGTGAACGCCACGGGGCTCAACCGCTCCAGCCTTTACTCCACATACGGCGGCAAGCGGCAGCTCTACCTCGCCGCACTGAACCGCTATGTGGCGGCTCGCTCGCAGCCCGTCTTCCGGCAGCTCGCCGAGGACGGGCGAGGGCTGCCCGCGGTCGCGGACTTCTTCCGCGGCCTGATCAGCGCGCGTACGTCGGGAGAGCACGCGCGCTGGGGCTGCCTGGTGTCCAACGCGCACGCGGGCGCGGAGAGCGACGACCTGGAGGTGCTGGCCGTTCTCGACCGGCACCACCAGGGGCTGTGCGACGCGCTGCGCTCCGCGCTCGAAACGGCAAGAAAGGATGGGCAGTTGGCAGCTTCTGTCGATCCGGCCTCGGCGACTGAGCTGCTCGCGCTGCTCGCGTACGGTGTGAACGTGCGGTCGCGGGCGGGCGGCGACGCACGTTCCCTGAGCCGCACCGTCGATGCGGCTCTCGACTCGCTCCGGGCCCCGGGCTGAGAGCGCCGGGGCCTCACTTCGCGGTGGCCGTGCCCGGCTGTCGCGGAGACCGCCCGATGAAACCGGCGACCACGCCTGCGCCGACGAGCAGCATGACCCCGGCCACCACGAGGGCGAGCCGCGTCCCGTCGCCGACCGAGGGCGCCGTGCCGATCACCGTGCCGAGGACGGCCACGCCCAGCACTGCCCCCGTCTGCCGTGCCGAGTTCAGCGCGCCCGAGGCGATCCCCGACTGCTCCTTGGCGACCGAACCCACCACCCCGGTCATCAGTGGCGGGATCGCGAAGGAGACCCCGAAGCCGAGCACCAGCAGGCCGACCCCCATCGCCACGAGTGACGCAGGCGAGTCCGAGGTGAACGCGGATTGGATCAGGACGCCGACGCCCATCATCAGGAATCCGGCGATGGCGGGCCTGCGGGCACCGATCCGGCCTACGAGGCGACCGGTGAAGATCGGGTTGAAGGCCGTCGGCAGTGTGAGGGGCAGGAAGGCGATGCCGGTGGCGAACGCCGAGTAGCCGTGCGCCGCCTGGAAGAACAGCGAGAGCACGAAGAGCACACCGGAGAGCCCGAAGTTGACCAGTGCGCCGGCGAACAGGCCCGCGGACAGCGTCCGGTTGCGGAACATGCCGAGCGGCAGCATGGGGGCGTGACGCGACGTCTCCGGGCGCCGCTCGGCCATAACGAACAGCCAGCCAGCCACCACGAACACCCCGAGCCCGCCCAGCACTTGGGACGATCCCCAGCTTTCCGGCCCGCTCTCGACCAGTCCGTAGGTGAGCCCCGCCAGCGCCAGCACGGCCGCGACCTGCCCTGGCAGATCAAGCCCCTTCGACGGCCTGGGGGTGCTTGTCGGAGCGTGCTTGGCCGTGAGGGCGATGCTGACCAAGGCGACCGGAACGTTGAGCAGGAAGATGGCCTGCCAGCCGAGCGTGTCGGTGAGGACGCCGCCGACCAGCGGTCCGGCCGCCAACGCGCTGCCGCTGATGGCTGCCCAGGCGCCCATGGCCCGGGCCCGTGCCGCCGGTTCGGTGTAGGCGTGGGCGATGATCGCGAGCGAGGTGGGCAGCAGCAGGGCACCCGCCACCCCGAGCAGGGCCCGCAGCACGATCAACGCGCCCATGGATCCCACCACCGCCGAGCCGCCCGACAGTAGGCCGAACAACCCCAGACCGATCAGGAACACCCTGCGGCCGCCGTGCCGGTCGCAGAGCGCCCCCGCGCTGAGCAGGAAGGCGGCGAACGTGAGGGTGTACCCGCTGGACACCCACTGCAGGGAGCTGAGCGAGCCCGACAGGTCCCTGCCGATGGCGGGCAGCGCCACGGTGACGACCGTGGTGTCCAGCATGACCATGAAGTAGCCGAGGGAGAGCCCGACCAGCAGCGGGCCACGCCGCCGGGAGACTGCCGGGCCGCCCTGAGGAGGGGAGTTGAGGGAGAGTGCTGACTTGCTGGACATGCGCGTCCTTCCAAGGAGAAGCGAGTTCACCGCGGGCCGGGCCCGCACGCTGAGCAGGCCGGAGGATCACCGGGACCGGTTGTACACCGGGGGCGGTGGCTGAAATCCTTGCAACGAGAAGCCAGTTGAAGAAGCGGGCTCTGCCGATGGCGACCATCGGCAGAGCCGATCAGGTCGAAGCCGAGATCGAGGCGAGGCCGAGGAGAAGGGCGGGACCGGCTGTGGAACTGCGTCACCTGCTGACGTTCCGGACCGTGGCGCGGACACTCAACTTCACCCGTGCCGCTGCCGAGTTGCACTACGCCCAGTCCAGCGTCACCGAACAGATCCAGGCTCTCGAATCCGAGCTGGCCACGAAGCTCTTCGACCGCACCCGCCGCAAGCTGTCACTTACCCCCGCGGGCGAGCGGCTCGTCGAGTACGCGGACCAGATGCTGCTCCTCGCCCAGCAGGCCCGTACCGCCGTGAGCGACGAGGCCCAGGAACCGGGCGGCCTGCTGACCGTCGGCGGCCTGGAGACCCTGTGCGCCCACCGCCTCCCGGCCGTCCTCGCCCCCTACCGCCGCGCCCACCCGCGCGTCCAGGTGGCCTTGCGCCCCGGCGGGCGCGGCGAACTGTACGAGGGCGTGCGGCGCGGCGAGATCGACGTCGCGTTCACCTTCGGCCGGGCACCGGACGACGAGCTCCTGGCCAGCGAAAGCCTCACCACCGAGCAGCTCGTGGTCGTTGCGCCCCCAGGTCACCGGCTCGCCGCCCACCAGCAGGTGGCCGGCGTCGACCTCCGCGGTGAGACGTTCCTCGCCACGCCCCGAGGCTGCGGCTTCCGGGAGATGCTCGACGACCTCATCCGCTCCCTGGGGCCCGACGCCCCAGCCATCGACGCGGAGGTCGCGAGCATGGCCGCGCTGTCTCAGTGCGCCGCGGCAGGAATGGGATGCGCCCTGCTGCCGACGACAGCTGTGGCCGGGGCTGCCGCCCGCGGCGAAGTGATCGCGATTCCGCTGGCGGGCAGCGCCGCGCGGACCTCGGTCACGATGACATGGCTGCGCAAGGCCGAAGCGCGGCCGAGCGTGGCGGCGTTCCTCGCGACGGCCCGCTCGGCCTTCGAAGACCTCGTCCCCGGCGGCCCCGAGACCCCCGACGTATCCGACCGGGCCGCCTGACAGCGATCGATCACGTACCCGGCTCTCAGGCCGTGTCTCGCCTACGCAGCAGATTCATCGCGGTGAGTGTGAGCACGACGTCGCCGTGCTGGTTGAGGACTTCGATGTCGGTGTGGACCAGGCCGCGATCCAGCTTCGAACGCGATGGGCGGGCCGCGCGGATCGTCGGTACGGATGGACAGGCTGTCGCCGGGACGCACCGGCTGAATCCAGCGCAGCTCGTCGACACGAAGGGACTCCAGGCACCGGCGACCTTGCTGACGTAGTGGTCGGGCGTACAGCCGCATCATCATGGACGTGGCGTGCCAGCCGCTGGCGATGAGCCCCTTGAAGGGGCCGGTAGCGGCGGCCTCCGATCCGACCCCCGCGTTGACCTCTGCCACACACTTGGCGGCCCTGCCACGTGAGCACTTCGCCTGTGCTGTGGAGGAGTTTGGCTGCGTGCCTTCCTGCCCCCCTCCAGAGTGCGGTCAACGCAAGGCGCGCAGCACCCGGTCCCTCAGCGCCACATCGGCAATGGTGTCTGCGTCACGCCAAGCCGCTGCGGTGACTTCCTCGGTCCGCAGCTCGACGACGTCGGCGGACGTGCGGAAGAGGAAGCGGAAGTCGAAGTGGCGATGTTCGGGTTCTTCCTTCGCCGGGTTGGCGGGGATCGAATGGGCGTCGATGTGGATTGGCCTGTGACCGGCCGGGGTGACTACAGAGGCCGGAATGCCCGTCTCCTCGGTCAACTCCCTCTGTGCAGCGCTGAGAAGGGTGTCGTCATCGGCCTCCAAGTGGCCGCCCGGCAGCAGCCGGCGCTGCAGCGCGAGGTGGCGGATGTGGAGGATACGTCCGTCGGGGTCGGCCAGGATGGCGCCGGCCGTGACGTGACCGCGGAATTCCTTACGTGAGGTGAGTTCGGCTCCGGCGTCGAGGAGCTCGGCGAGTGAGGCGAGAGGGCTCTTCTCGTCGGGGTGGGCGCCGAGGTAGTCGTCGAGCGTAGAGCGGATGTGGGCTGCGGTAATGGGCATGGGCAGGGTCTCCTAGCGGTTGAAGTAGTCGAGCCAGGTGCCGGCGATGGTGGCGCGGTCGGCAGGCGGGATTTCGTGCAGTCCGGGGTTGAGTCCGCCGCGGGCGAGGGCGGTGGAAGCGGCGAGTATCTCGGCCTGGACGAGGAAGATGAACGGTCCCACGCTGGCGCCGTGCAGGAAGTTGACGGCGTTGTCTCCGTTGAGGAGGTAGAAGTAGTGGCCGGTGTGAGGTAGCGGGTGACGTGGTCGCCGATGGTGGCCCGCTCGTAGACGTCGGGCAGTCCAGCGAGTTCGAGTTCGTCCTCGCTGCTGGTGACGGTGGCGACGTACGCCCCGTTGCGCAGTCGGGCGAAGTCCTCACCTCTAAGTGAGAGGGATCCGGTGGCGCACAGGACGAGGCCGGCGTCCTCGAGTCCGCTCGCGCGGTCGCGGGCGACGGTGAAGCCCTGGGAGAGCGCCTGGGTGCGGCGTACCGGGTCGATGTCGTAGACAGTGACGCGGATGCCCTTGGCGTGCAGCAGCCGGGCGATGGAGCTGCCCAGCTTGCCGAAGCCGATCACGAGAGCGGTGCGGCCGTGCAGGATGTCGCCGCGGCCGCGCATCAGCGCCTCGGTGGAGAAGACAACGGACTGGCCGACGAGGAAGTCCTCGGGGTCCTTCAGCGGGGAGCGGGCCACGGAGAGTACGGGGCAGGGGAGTTTGTCGTGGTCGGCGTAGCGGCGGTGGCCGTTCTCGGTGTCCTCGACGACGCCGAGGATCTGGCCGGAGAAGCGGTCGCACAGGGCGTCGAGAGTGGGGGCGAAGTAGCCACCGACGTCGAGGAGGACGACCTGGCGGCGGGGGCACGTTCCTCGAAGTAGCGCAGAGCCCGGTCGGGGTCGGTGAACAGTTCGCGGGTCAGCTTGTCGCAGGCGTACCCGTCGGCTTCGACCTGCCGTAGCGCCTGGCCGTGCACGGACTTCGGCTTGGGGAGCACGGCGCGCAGGTCGCTGACGGCGCCCACTCCTCGTACGAAGGCGCCGACTCCGTGCCATCGGCCGACGTGGCAAACTCGCCCGCTGGCTCGGCGAACACGGCGCCCCCGAACCCGAGACCGCCACCCCCGCACGGACCGAATGACGCCCCACAGAGTGCAGCCGACAACCAGCCCAACCCCTGGGCGCGCTGCCCTGAGCGGACACTCGTTCGGTGAATTGCCGCGATCCCTGCTCCCTTTGCTGTCGTTCTGTAGTCGAATGCTCTCTATGTGTCATTAGTCGTGCGGTATGCTTCTTTACCGAGCCTTGACGCTCCATTGAGCGGCTGCTCGCTCATTCTGTGGGGTTTGTTTTCCAGGGTTTCTGGATCTCGGTGCGATGGGGGCGTGACATGGATCGAGTTGTCCGGGCCGTTGATGTGCCCGCAACCGCTCGTGACAGCGTGCCTGAACAGGACCGCGCCGTTCCCAGCGTCTGATCCCCCGGTCCGACGCACGCACCAAGTGTTGCCCGACTGAACGCACACCGCCGCCCGGTCAGACACTGACCTGCTTGTGCCCTGCGGCACACGAGTACACCGGGCCCCCTCGGTCATGCCTACTCGGCCTGACCCAGCACTGCCTACGCCCGGCCGTATCGCCGACCTCACCGGCAGCGCCCGCGCGCCGCCCGTAGCCAAGAAGGCACTGACGCCGTCGCCGAACCGAACCGGAGGAGACGCCCGTGCACAACACCACCGCCATGCTCATCGAACTCGGGGCCATCATCCTCGCCCTGGGACTGCTGGGACGCCTCGCAGGACGAGTGGGCTTCTCCCCCATACCCCTCTACCTCCTCGCCGGACTCGCCTTCGGCCACGGCGGCATCCTCCCGCTCAACGCCAGCGAGGAGTTCACCGCCACCGGTGCCGAAATCGGCGTCATCCTGCTGCTGCTCCTGCTCGGCCTGGAGTACAGCGCCTCCGAACTCGTCACCAACCTCAAGACCCAATACCCCTCGGGTGCAGTCGACTTCGTGCTCAACGCCGTGCCGGGCGCCATCGCCGCACTGCTCCTGGGATGGGGTCCGGTGGCCGCTGTCGCGCTGGCCGGCGTCACCTGGATCTCCTCCTCCGGGGTGATCGCCAAGGTCCTCGGAGACCTGCGCCGGCTCGGCAACCGCGAAACCCCCGTCGTCCTCGGCGTCCTCGTCATCGAGGATCTCGCCATGGCCCTCTACCTGCCGATCCTCACCGCCCTGCTCGCAGGCGTCAGCCTGGTCGGCGGCACCGTCACCCTGCTGATCTCCTTGGGCACGGTCGGGGCCGTCCTCTACGTCGCCCTGCGCCACGGACGGCTGATCAGCCGCGCGGTCTCTTCCGACAACGCCGAGATGCTGCTGCTGGTCGTGCTGGGCCTGACCCTGCTGGTCGCCGGCATCGCCCAGGAACTCCAGGTCTCGGCGGCCGTCGGAGCCTTTCTCGTCGGCATCGCCCTGTCCGGCGAGGTCGCCGAAGGCGCCAGCAACCTCCTCACCCCGCTGCGGGACCTGTTCGCCGCCGTCTTCTTCGTCTTCTTCGGCCTGTCCACCGACCCCGCCGACATCCCGCCCGTCCTCGTCCCCGCTTTCCTGCTCGCCATCGTCACCGCCCTGACGAAGGTCGCCACCGGCTGGTACGCCGCACGCCGCGTCGGAATCCAGGGTGCGGGCCGCTGGCGAGCCGGCGGCACCCTCGTCGCCCGCGGCGAGTTCTCCATCGTCATCGCCGGACTCGCCGTCGGCGTCGAGCCCCGTATCGGCCCGCTGGCCACCGCCTACGTCCTGATCCTCGTCATCGTCGGCCCGCTCACCGCCCGCTACACCGAGCCGCTGGCTCGCCGCCTCACCCGTCGGTCCACCGCGTCGGCACCGGTCTCCGCCCCCGTCGACGCGGAGCGGGCAAAGACCCACGCCCATGTCTGAGCACTTTCCAGTAGGAAGCGGCGCTTTCGACTGTGCAGCCGCACCAGTAACGAACGGCTCCGCAACCGTGGGGACCCGCACTCTGGCATCTGGCAGGAGGGGCACATGACCGCGCACGACACACTTGGCGAGTTCCTCGACGGCTACGTCCAGATCCTGGCGGAAGCCTCCACCACCGGCCGCCGCCTTACCCGTGACGAACTGCAATCCCGCCGCGAGTTGGGCGCGAAAGCCGCGGCGTCGGGCTACGGATGGCGTGTGCTGGTGCGCGAACATCTCACGGCCAGCCGAACTTGCTGGCCCACCGCAGCAACCCCGGACAGTGTCGTGTCCGTCATCGCACAGGCTATGGACGCCTTCGCGGACGGATATGAGCGCGCACAGCGCCTCGTCATACGGCAAGAAGAAGCAGCCAGACGCGAGTTCATCGACGACCTGCTCCACGGACGCGGCGACCCCGGACACCTCGCCGCACGTGCGGAACGGTTCGGGCTGCGTCTGTCACGCGCCCACGCGGTTGCCGTCGCCGAGGGCCCCGCCAAGTACGACGAGACCGACCCCGTGCCGCGCCAGGTGGAGGACGCCCTGTTCGGCCGGTTCGAGAACCGGCGGATCCTGTTCACCACCAAGGACGGACGGATGGTCTGCATCGCCCCCGGCGACCAGGGCGACGTCCTGGCCTACTTCGCCAAACAGGCCCATGTCGCCACCGACGGTGGCCAGGTCGCCATCGGCCGCCCCTGGCCCGGTGCCGTGGGGATCGGACACAGCTACGAAGAAGCCCTCAACGCCCTCGACGTCGCCCAGCGCATGGGTTTCGAAGACCCGCTGCTGCGCGCCGTCGACCTGCTGGTCTTCCCCGTCCTCGCCCGTGATCGGCAGGCGCTGATGGATCTCGTACGCAGCACCCTCAGCCCGCTGGAGCATGCCCGCGGCGGAGCCCAGCCCCTCCTCGACACGTTGACCGCCTACTTCGAAACGGGCTGCGTGGCCGCCGAAACCGCCCGCCGACTGTCACTGAGCGTAAGAGCCCTGACCTACCGTCTGGAGCGCATCCACACCCTCACCGGCGCCGACCCCACCGACCCCGCCCACCGCTACACCCTGCAGACCGCGGTCATCGGCGCCCGCCTGCTCGACTGGCCGACCAGACCTCTGTGATCCGCATCGTTCCGCCTGGGGAGTCATCTCCTGGCCGTTGTGAGGCAGGCCCCGGCGGACGGTGGGCACCACAGGAACGCGTCCGATGACCAGCGGAGGCAACGCCGGTACAGTCGGTAGTGGTGTGCCGGGAAGTCTGGTCGGCTGTTCACGAGATCTCTACGTACGCGTCGGCCGGGTGAGGCCCCTGGGAATGCGGCGGTTGGTGTCCGTACCGCCGTGTTCGCGGCTCTGCTCCCTTCGCGTCGGCGGAGGAGAGGAGACCGCGCATGCGAGCACGTGACCTGGCCGAGCCGTATCCGGCGGTCTCCGCCGACGACGACGCGGTGACGGCGGCCCGCTTGTTCGTGGAACGGCGGCTCCCGGCCCTGCTCGTTCTCGATGCCGATCAGCGGCCGTACGCGATCGTGCCGGGATCGCAGCTGCTGCGAGTCGTCGTCCCGGACTACGCACTGGAGGATTCCGCGCAGGCCCTCGCCCTGCACGACTCCGAGGTGGAACGGCTTGCGGAGAAGCTTGAGGGACTCACCGTCGCGCAGTGGCTGCCCCGCCACCGCACCCTGCCGACCGTCGTGGGGCCGGATACGGGTGCCGCACAGGTGGCCGCGTTGATGATCCGTACGCACACGCCGCTGGTAGCGGTCGTTGAGAGCGACGGCCAGGAAACGCGGACGGTGGGAGCGATCACGGCAGCCCGGCTGATGGAGCACTTCCTCACACAGGGATGAGGCGGGGGGATGACGCGATCCGTCCGACCTCGGGCAGGGTGTCTCGTCGCCACCGGCGGCAGAGGACCTCACCGTCATGCCGCCCTGAGTCAGTTGGTACGACTGCGCCGCCTGACCGCCATGCGCCACGCCAGGTAAACGAGGCTCACCGGCCACGGCACGATCAGCACCGTGAGGGCGAAGGCGCTGGACGCGGCGTGCAGTTCTGTATCCCGGTGCCATGCCGCACTGCGCCGCAGCACCCTCGGCAGGTTCCGGGCGATCCCGATGACGCCACCGAGGTAGACGGCCAGGGCGGCGAGTACCAGGACTGTGTCCCGCTCTGTCAGCGCCGCCCAGCCGTCCTCGCTCATGACCGGCCGACCGTATCGTGATCGTCCACAGCTTCCTTCGGCTCCGCGAACGGCGCCTCACCCTCGGCCGGTGTGCTGCCCGCCGGTTCGGACTTGCCCAGTCGGCTCGTCAGCCGCAGAGCCACGGGTTCGGTGTAGCGGGCGGTGAGCGGGCCGAGGATGACGAGGATCAGGACGTACGCCGTGGCCAGCGGGCCCAGGGAGGGCTCGATCCCGGCGGTGACGGCGAGCCCGGCGATCACGATGGAGAACTCGCCGCGGGCGACCAGCGTGCCGCCCGCCCGCCAGCGGCCCTTGGCCGAGACGCCGGCCCGCTTCGCGGCCCAGTAGCCGGTGGCGATCTTCGTCAGTGCGGTGACCACGGCCAGGGCGAGCGCAGGCACCAGCACCGGCGGAATGCTCGACGGGTCGGTGTGCAGGCCGAAGAAGACGAAGAACACCGCGGCGAACAGGTCCCGCAGCGGGGCCAGGAGGTTATGGGCGCCTTCGGCGACCTCGCCGGACAGGGCGATGCCGACCAAGAAGGCTCCCACGGCGGCGGAGACCTGGAGTTCCTGCGCGATTCCCGCGACCAGCAGGGTGAGGCCGAGCACCACCAGCAGCAGTTTCTCGGGGTCGTCGCTGGAGACGAACCGGGAGATGTGCCGCCCGTAACGCACCGCCAGCACCAGCACCAGCCCGGCCGCACCGAGCGCGATGGCCAGGGTGACACTGCCCGCCGCGAGACTCGTCCCGGCCAGCAGCGCGGTGATGATCGGCAGGTAGACGGCCATGGAGAGGTCTTCCAGGACCAGGATGCTCAGGATGACGGGGGTCTCTCGGTTGCCGAGCCGCCCGAGATCTCCGAGAACCTTGGCGATCACGCCGGATGAGGAGATCCAGGTCACCCCGGCCAGCACCACCGCCGCCACCGGCCCCCAGCCCAGCAGCAACGCCATCGCGGCCCCGGGCAGGGCGTTGAGTGCGGCGTCGACGAGACCGGCCGGGTACTGGGTCTTGAGGTTGGAGACCAGGTCGCTGGCGGTGTACTCCAGGCCGAGCATGAGCAGCAGCAGGATCACGCCGATCTCGGCGCCGATCGCCACGAACTCCTCACTGGTGCCCAGCGGCAGAAGCCCACCCTCGCCGAAGGCGAGCCCGGCCAGCAGATACAAGGGGATCGGGGAGAACTGGAAACGTCCGGCGAACCGGCCCAGCAGCCCCAAACCGAGGATGATCGCGCCGAACTCGATCAGGAAGACCGCAGACGAGTGCACCGCAGATCACTCCCGCCCGAGTATCGCCGCGGCGGCCTCGACGCCCTCACGGGTGCCGATCACGATCAGGGTGTCCCCGCCGGCCAGCCGGAAGTCCGGCCCCGGGGACGGGATCGCCTCGGCCCGCCGCAGCACCGCCACGATCGACACACCGGTCTCGGTGCGCATCCGGGTCTCGCCCAGCACACGCCCGTTCCAGTGCGACGTCGCCGACAGCTCGATCCGCTCGGCCACCAGCCCCAACTCGGTCGTCGACAGCAGGCTCGGACTGTGATGCGCCGGCATGAGTGCGTCGATGAGGGCCGCCGCCTCACCTGAGGTCAGCCGCACGGACAGCGCGCAGGCGTCCGGATCGTCCTTGCGGTACGCGCTCAGCGTCCGTGACCCGTCCCGGTGCGCCACCACCGACAGGGGACGCTGCTCCCGCGTGGTCAGGTCGTAGCGGACCCCGATCCCCGGCAACGGCGTACTGCTCATGCGCGCAGCGCCCACGACTGTCTCCCTGTCTGGTTCCGGCGTTTCTTTGGGCAATCTTTAATGACACCCTAGCGACAATGCCGTTGCGTTAACTTGCGGGCGTAGTCTGCTGGGACCGTCTCGGGGGTGGTGTCGGTGGCCGAGGGTGTGCCGGAGTTATCGGGTCTTGGGTTGTTGACCTGGGTGTATCCGCCGGGTCTGG
>NZ_JBQQCE010000236.1:0-14562 GCF_052245645.1 Streptomyces sp. KR55
GGCCCGCCCTCCCCCACGCTCGGCTTCGCTCGAGCGGGAGGTGCCCCCACCGGCGTTGTCGTCACTCTCCCCCATCACTCCGCCTCGACTCCCTCCTCCGCCTTGCAGCTGGACGCTCCCCCACGCTCGACTGCGCTCGCGCGGGGGGACCCCCATGACCCCGCTCACCGGCGCTTCAGGGCGCCGCCGGTTTCCTGCGGCCTGATCCGCCGGACAGGCCCTAGTCACAGGTAGTCCTCCAGCCGGGCCACCGCGTACCCCTGGGCCGTGACCTTGTCGAGGAACCGGCGGATCATGTCGGGCATCGTGCCCTCCCAGTCGTCCCGGCCGCGGAAGTGGCTGAGGACGATGTCGCCGGGGTGCAGGTCCTGGTCCCATTCGCGGTAGTCCCAGTGGTCGACGAACACCTCCTCGTTCCAGAGGGGGGCGTACTTGATGCCGCAGGCCTTGGCGGCGTGCAGGGTGTCCTTGTTGTAGTTGCCGAAGGGCGGGCGGAAGAGGAGCGGGCGTTTGCCGTAGTGCTTCTCGATGACGTCCTGCATGCCGCAGATCTCGCGCTTCTGGTCGTCGTAGGAGAGGCCGGGCAGGTACGGGTGGTTCAGGGTGTGGTTGTTCAGGGCCACACCGTTGTCCTGCATCCGCTTGAAGTAGGCGTAGTCCTCACTGACCAGGTAGTCGCTGAGGAAGGCCGTGTACGGGACGTCGAGGTCGTTCATCATCCGCAGGAACGCCGGGTCCTTCTCCGCACCGTCGTCGATGGTGAGGAAGACGATCTTGTGCTGGGTGGGGATGGTGGTGAAGACCGGCGGGAGCTCGTCCTCGAGGTGGCCGTCGACCTCGAAGCCCTCGCGCGTCGTGATCTTCGGCTTCGTCGCGGGGGGTGGCGGCGGCTTGAGGGGGATCTCCTTCAGGCCCCAGCGCTTCGCGGCGGCGGCGCGGGCGGCGTACTCGGCGCGGAGTTTGGCGGCGTAGCCGTCCAGGGCGCGGGCCGGGGGCGCCTTGAGCGGCGGTGGCTGGCCGGGAGCGGGTGGCACCTCCGAGCCCCCCTGCACGCAGCCGGAGGCGATGGCGGCGAGGGCCAGTGCGGCGACCGAGACCCTGCCCCCCGGACGCCACCGCGACCAGTTTTTGTCATTTTGTAGTACTACTCGCATGCTTGCGGATCCTCGCAGGACCGGCCCGCGAACCTTGGCCGACACCTCCGCCGGAGGCGCACCATCCACCGACTGGCCGACAATGGCCCGGTGAACGACCTCCTCGCTCCCCTGCTCACCCCCGAAGGCCGGGCCCTCCTCGACGAGGTGCGCGGCACGGACCCCGCCCAGGAACTCGCCGTCGCGACCCGGCTGCGTCGCGAGCACCCGGCCGAGTTGGTGTCGGCAGCTCTCGGCCAGGCGCTGCTGCGGCAGCGGGCGGTGGCGAAGTTCGGGGCCGAGGACGCGGAGCGGATGTTCTTCACACCCGACGGGGTGGAGCAGTCGACGCGGGCGAGCGTGGCGGCGTACCGCGCGCGGAGGTTCCAGGAGCTGGGCGTGACCTCCGTGGCCGACCTGTGCTGCGGGATCGGCGGCGACGCGGTCGCGCTCGCCCGGGCCGGGATCCGGGTCCTCGCCGTGGACCGGGATCCGCTGACGGCGGCGGTGGCGCGGGCGAACGCCGAGGCGCTGGGGCTCGACGGGCTGATCGAGGTGCGCCAGGCGGATGTCACGGAGGTGGACGTGTCGGCGTACGACGCGGTCTTCGTGGATCCGGCGCGGCGGGGTGGACGGGGCCGGATTTTCGATCCGGAGGCGTACTCGCCGCCGCTGTCGTGGGCCGTACGGGCGGCCGCCCGGGCCCCGCGCGCCGCGCTGAAGGTCGCGCCGGGCATTCCGCACGAGGCCGTACCCGACACGGCCGAGGCCGAGTGGATCTCGGACGGCGGGGACGTGAAGGAGGCGGTGCTGTGGTTCGGCACCGAGCCCGGCCTGGTGCGGGCCACCCTGCTGCCGGGGCCGCGCACACTGCGCTCCCGCGGGCTGCCCGATCCCCCGGTGCGTCCCGTCGGGCGCTTTCTCTACGAGCCCGACGGCGCCGTCATCCGCGCCCATCTGGTCGCCGAGGTGGCCGACGAGCTGGGCGGCGGGCTGGTCGACGAGACCATCGCGTACGTCACGGCCGACGAGGTGCGTGCCACGCCGTACGCCTCCGCCTATGAGATCACCGACCAACTCCCCTTCAATATCAAGAAGTTGAAGGCACTGCTGCGGGAGCGTGAGGTCGGGATCCTCACCGTCAAGAAGCGGGGCTCGGCCATCGCGCCGGAGGAACTGCGCAAGAAGGTCAAGCCCCACGGACCCAACGCGGCCACCGTCTTCCTGACCCGGGTCGCGGGTCATCCGGCGATGCTGGTGGGCCACCCGTTGGGGTGAGCCCCGCCCGCTCTCCGGGACGGCCGTGCCACCGGCCGATCACCATGCTGACGTGACCTGGAGTGCACTGCGACGAGGCCGACAGCGACTGGTCCGCCGGATTCTGCTCTTGTCCACCGCGGTCGTCTGCGTGGGCCTCGCCGGCTGGATGCTGTTCTCCCGCGACCCGGAGAGCTCGGGTTTCGTCGCCACGGTGGGGAGCCTGTTCGTCGGCATCGTCACCCTCTTCCTCGCCCTGGTCGACTTCTTCCGCCATGAGCCACCCCCATTGGACCCGGGTGCGCTCGCCGACGACCTCGCTCTCGTCCTCAGGGAGCAGTGGCTGGAGGAAGCCACCGCCCGTGGGCTGCGCGACCCGCGCGTCCTGCCGCTGGCGTGGACGGCCACCGACCGGGACGTCGCCCAGCTGCCGCGCACCGGCGACGCCCGCGTACTGCGTATGCGTCTCAACGGCCGGCTCGACGGCCGCTTCGACGAGGTGATCACCCAACTCGCGCACGGCTACAACCAGTTGCCCAACCGTCGCCTCGTCGCCATCGGCGAACCCGGTTCGGGCAAGAGCGTGCTGGCGATCCTGCTCACCCTCGGTCTGTTCGGCGCGCGCGAGCCCGGCGGACCCGTCCCCGCCCTCCTGCCCGCCTCCTCCTGGGATCCGGTCCGCGAACCGCTCGACGACTGGATCGTCGGATCGCTGGCGCAGTCCCACTACAGCGGCCGCCCGGAGATCCCCCGCGCTCTGCTCACCCACGGCCTGCTCCTGCCCGTCCTGGACGGTCTGGACGAGATCCCGGAGTCGGCGCGGCGCAGCGCCATCCGGGGCATCAACGTGGCGATCGGAGCGGAGCGCCCCGTCGTGGTGACCTGTCGCGCGGCGGAGTACGAGGATCTGATCCGCGGTGGCGCCCCGACCCTGCGCGAGGCGCCCGTCATCGAGGTCTCCCCCGTGTCGCCCGGCGACGCCATCGCCTACCTGCGCGATGTGGACTGGCCGCAGGGCACCGACTGGGCCCCCGTCTACGCCCACCTGAGGTCCGCGCCCCACAGTCCGGTCGCCGCCGCCCTGTCCACTCCCCTGATGGTGACCTCGGCCCGTCTCGTCTACCAACGACTGGACCTGTCCCCGGCGGAACTCCTGGACAGCGCACGTTTCGACTGCCAGTTCGCTGTCGAGCAGCATCTCACCGACCATCTGGTCGATGCCGCCTACGCCCACGACCCGCTGCTTCCCGGCACCGGGCGGGACGGCCCGCGCTGGACCGCCGAGCAGGCCCGGGGATGGCTGACGTTCCTCGCCCGCTACCTGCACGACCACCGCGAGCGCGATCTCGCCTGGTGGCGGATGAGTGAGCGGCTGCTGTCACCGTGGTTCGCCCCGGCACTCGGCGTCGTCGCCGGTCTGGTCCTCGGCATCGGTGCACTGGCCTGGATCGTCGCCACTCATGCTCTGGATCACAACGCCAGCGGCGTCCTTTTCCCGACCGCCGCTTCCTTCGCCGGCGGCTTCGCGTTGCTGTCCACGATCGTCTGGTACTCCAGCCCCCGGCGTGCGCCGGGACGACTGTCGTTCGCCGTGCGCGGGTCGCTGGGCCGGCTGCGGCGCGGGTTCCGCAACGGAGTCGTCCTCACCGCCCTCGCCGTCGCTCCCCCGCTCGTCGGGATCACCGGCGCCGTCGCACTGGGCCAGGAAGGAGGCCTCAACTCCTTCGCCGCCGTCGAGCTGTACTACGAGATGCTCATGGTCGGCCCGAGCCTGATGGTGGTCATCGGCCTGGCCCTGGCAGCACACAGCTGGCTCAACGCACCTCCGCGTCACGCGACTCAGGTGAGCCCCACCAAGTCGGTCGCCGAGGACCGCGCTTCGGCTCTCGCCGGAGCGGCCGTGGCCGGCTGCGTGGTGGCCGCGACCGGGCTGCTCGGCTGGTACACCGGGGTGTTGTCGGGCGCGTGGATCGGGCGCATGGCCAACGACTGGGTGGGCTGGCCCGGTGTCCGGGACGTCACCCTCCTCGCCACGGCCAAATGGCACACAGTGGTCGAGCCGACGTTCGGCCAGGAGGCCCCGGTGCGCATCGGGCTGATCGTCGTACTCCCGGGAACCGTGTTCGCGCTGCTGCTCCTGCTCACCCGGGCCTGGCCGCGTTTCGTCCTCGTCAGGCTCTTCCTCGCTGCTCGGCGCCGGCTTCCTCTGCGGCTCATGGGATTCCTCGCCGACGCCCGACGCCGGGAACTGCTGCGCCAGTCGGGAGGCGTCTACCAGTTCCGTCATGTCCGGCTGCAGGAAACGCTCGCGGGCCGACCGCTGTACTCGGACGGAGGGCAGTCCGCGGGGGCCAGCCGTGCGGTGCGACGCCGTCTCGTTCTCGCGGCCGGGGCCACGGCGGCGCTCACGGTCGCCGTCCGGGGCGGACGCCGGGACCAGAGCTTCAAGGTCTTCCCGGCGCCCTCGGCACTGAACGCGCTCGCGTTCCACCCACGTCAGGAGACGACGATCGCCATCGGTGCGGACGACGGGTCGGTCTGGCTCTGGGACCACCAGGACCACCCGCTTCCCCTGCGAAAACACCTGATGAGGGAAGAACTCTGGACGGAAACGTATGTCTGGGGCCTGGCTCACCACCCATCTCGGCCACTGCTCGTCATCAGTGACGACGAGACCACCGAAGTGTGGGACACGAAGCGTGGGGCACTGGCCAGGAGACTCCTCAAGGGGACCACCACATCGTCGGACGTGGCGTTCTCCACCGACGGTGGCCTTCTCGTCGCCGCCGACGGCGAGGTGATGCGGGTGTGGGAGACAGGAACCGATCTCAGCTTCACCAGGGTCCCTGTCGCCCGCAAAGCCGCTCACAGTGCTGGTGGCTACCAGTCGCTTCTTCTCGAACCGGGCACCAACCAGCCGATCGCCCTCGACGACACCGGGCATGTGCGGCGTTACTCCGTCCCCTCGCTGGAACCGGATGCCCAGCCCGTGGCCTCCACACGCCAGAGGAGCAAGGACGACTCGTTCACCAACCTTTCGGCCAATTGGGATGCTGGCCTGCTCGCCTTCATCAGAGAGGGCTCTGGCTATCAGGCGGGCCTGTGGACGCGGACCAGCCCACAGGCACCGTGGTACGAAACACCGTGGTCTCCCTCGGCCTATGACATTGCCGTCAGCCCTGGGGCGCCCTTCCTGGCCACCAGCGACATGCGGGAGCCCCTCGTACACCTCTGGCGCTACACCTACGGCGTGCCGCAGCACATCGGCACGCTGACCGGCCACACCGGGGAGATCACCCGCCTGACGTTCAGCCCCGGCGGCAGCCTGCTGGCCACCGCCGGCACGGACAACACCGTGCGCCTGTGGGAAACCGCCCGCTGGTTCCGCTCCTGACTACCGCAACGACTCCCACAACTCCCCCGCCTCCGGCTCCTGCGCCACCACCCGGTTGCGGTCCGCGGCGGCCGGGACGACCGGCATGGTCACCGTCTCGACCCGGTCGGCGGACAGGCCCTGCAGGCTCTGGCCGAGGCTCACCAGTTCGCCGAGGGAATCGAGGCCGGTGTCGGTGGTGAGGCTGCCGGTGACGGTGTCCGCGACCTCGTAGAGCCGGGTCGGGTCGGAGAGCAGGCTCGTCGATGCGATCTGCTCCAGCAGCGCCTTCACGAGCTGTTGCTGGAGGCCGATGCGGCCCAGGTCGCTGCCGTCGCCGATGCCGTGCCGGGTGCGGGCGAGGCCGAGGGCCTGGTCGCCGTCCAGGTGGTGGGTGCCGGCCGGCAGGGTCAGGTGGCTGTCCTCGTCGTCGATGTCCTCGTCCGTGGTGACGGTGACCCCGCCGAGCGCGTCCACCAGCTTTGCGAAGCCGGAGAAGTCGATCTCGATGTAGTGGTCCATGCGGACGTTCGTCATGGACTCGACGGTCTTCACCGCACACACCGGACCGCCCACCGAGTACGCGCTGTTGAACATCGCGTTGTACGCCTCGGCCGTCTCTCCTCCGGACGCCAGCGGACAGGACGGCCGGGTGACCAGGGTGTCGCGCGGAATGCTGACCACCGTGGCATCGGTGCGTCCGGCGTCCAGGTGCACGACCATCGCCGTGTCGGACCGGGCGCCGCCGGAGCTGTCGCCGCCGCCGAGCGCCTGGTTCTCGGCGCCGCTGCGCGAGTCGGAGCCCAGCACGAGGATGTTGAGGGCCTCGCCGGGCGGCATCGAGGTGGACGGGGAGACGGAGGGCGTCGGCTTCGGCGGGCGGTCGTCGCCGAGCGCGCTGTTGATGTCGACGCTCTCGATGTTGTCGTTCAGGTGCCAGTAGACCCAGCCCCCCGCGGCGGCGCCCAGCAGCAGGACGCCCGCCAGTGCGAAGCCGGCGGCCTTCCACCCACCCGACCGCCGGCCCGCTCTTCTGCCGTCGTCCCCGTTCTCGTCAAGTCCCGTCACAGGGAGGAACATAAGTCCGAATTATTACGAGCAGGGACGTCAGGCCGTGTTTTCTTCCGGAAATCTCATATTCCGCTGAGGATTCTCAGCCCAGGGTCACCACGGGCACCGTATTGCTCCCGTTCCACGTCCCGTTGAACCCGAACGTCACCGAACCTCCGTCCGGCACCGCCCCGTTGTAGGAGGCGTGGGAGCAGCTGACCTCCGTGCCCGACTGTGTGCAGGTCGCGTTCCAGGCCTGGGTGATGCGCTGACCCGCGCCGTACATCCAGTTCACCTTCCAGGACGACAGCGACGCCCCCGAGCAGGCGATCCTGACCTGCCCGGTGAAGCCGGTGCTCCACTGACTGGCGATGCCGAGGGTGTGGCCGCGCACCTGCTGGTCGTGCGCCTCGGCGAAGTCCACGATCCGGTCGGCCTCGGCCCAGTTGTAGGTGCCGCGGCTCGGCTCGACCGACTCCCACTTCATGGCGTTGCCGGGCGTGAGCGAGTTGAACTCGCGGCCCGCGATGTCGCCGTAGGTGCCGGTGAGCTTGGAGCCGGTGACCGCGGTGCCGATGATCTTTCCCTTGGCGGTGGCGAGGTCGCGCAGCGGGGTGTCGACGGCGTGCGCCGAGGGGGCGGCGACCAGTAAGGCGCCGAGTGCGGCGAGGCCGGTGAACAGCGACGCCAGGGACCGGCCTGATCTCAGAGTTCTCATGTGCGGGTGCATCCGAAAGTTTCGGTGGTGCATCCGATTGGCTTCGGAGGAGTGTTGAGGCAGTCGCCCCATGCGTCAATACGTCAGCTTCCGGCCACTCCCGCCAGTCGTGTCACGGGGCCGGCGGCGCCGTACTGCTGCGCACCACCAGGCTGGTCGCCAGTTCCACGCGGGTGGCGGCCTGAGACCCCTCCCCGCGCCCCAGCTCCAGCACCAGCCGGGCCGCCGCCTCGGCCATCTCCGTCAGCGGCTGCCGTACGGTCGTCAGCGGCGGCCCCACCCAGCGCGCCACCGGCAGATCGTCGAACCCGACCACGCTCAGGTCCTCCGGCACGCGCAGCCCCAGCTCGCGCGCCGCCTCGTACAGCCCGAGCGCCTGGAGGTCGTTCCCGGCGAAGACCGCGGTCGGCCGGTCCGGGCGGCGCAGCAGTTCCAGGCCCAGCCGGTAGCCGGACTCGTGGTGGAAGTCGCCGACTGCGACGAGCGAGTGGTCCACCGGCAGCCCCGCCGTCTCCAGCGCCGCCCGGTAGCCGTCCACCCGGGCCCGGCTGCACAGCATCCGCGACGGCCCGCTGATCGCCCCGACCCTGCTGTGCCCCAGCTCGACCAGGTGGCGAGTGGCGGCCAGTCCGCCCTGCCAGTTGGTGGCGCCGATCGACGGCACGTCGGCGCCCGGATCGCCCGCCGGGTCCATCACCACGAACGGGATGGACCTGCTGGTCAGCAGTGCGCGCTGGGCCTCGTCGAGCTCGGACAGCACGAGGATCACGCCGTGCGGACGGCGGGCGGCGACCTGGTCGGCCCAGGTCCGCCCCGGGGTGAGCCGGCCCGCACTCTCGGAGAGCACGACGCTCAGCCCCGCGTCCCTGGCCACGTTCTCCACGCCCCGGATGACCTCCAGCGCCCAGGCGCTCTCCAGCTCGTGGAAGACCAGGTCGAGCAGGGGCGAGCGGGACGACTCGGCCCGGCGTCGCCGGTAGCCGTGGGTGCGCAGCAGCTCCTCGACGCGGTTGCGGGTGCCCGGGGCCACGTCGGCCCGGCCGTTGAGGACCTTCGAAACAGTCGGGGCGGAGACACCGGCCGCACGGGCGATCTCGGCGAGCGTCGCGGTCTGCGCGGACCGGCCTGTCGTCTGGGTTTCTGCGCGTTCCGGGGGAGTCATGGCGGCGATCGTATCTCTGCGCGACCTCTTGACGCGCCCCCTCTACCGTTTTAAGTTCCCGGAACATTCGAGAACATGCACGAAACATTCGAGAGGTGCGTGCTGTCATGGGGTCCACCACGTCGTCCAATGGCGGGCGAGCGTTCAGCAGGCGCTGGGTGCTCGGCGCCGGTGCCACCACCCTGCTCACCACCGGGCTCACCGCCTGCGGCTCCGGCGGTGACTCCGGCAGCGGCGGCGGCACCCTCACCGCCCTCGTGTACGGCGACGACGCCGTGAAGGTGCAGGAGAAGGCCGTCGCCCGCTTCAACGGCTCGGCCGCCGCGAAGTCGGCCAAGGGCACGGTCAAGCTGCAGAAGATCCCCGGCACCGAGTACCCGGCCAAGCTGCGCACGGCGATGGGCTCGCCCAACGCCCCCGACGTCCTGTTCAACTGGGGAGGCGGCTCGATCAAGGCGTACCAGGAGGCCGATCAGCTCGTCGACCTGACCGACACCATCAAGAACGACCCGGTCCTCAAGGACGGCTTCCTGCCCTCGGTGCTGGCGGCCGGCAGCCTCGACGGGCGCAACTACGGCATACCGATGCGCGGCATGCAGCCGGTGATCCTCTTCTACAACAAAGCCGTGTTCACCGAGCACAAACTGCAACCGCCCACCACCTGGGACCAGTTGCTCGACAACAACGCCAAGCTCAAGAAGGCCGGCATCACCCCCTTCGCGCTCGGCGGCTCCGACATCTGGCCCGAGCTGATGTGGCTGGAGTACCTGGTCGACCGCATCGGCGGCCCCGAGGTCTTCGAGCGGATCAAGAACGGTGACGCGTCGGGCTGGGGCGACCCGGCCGTCCTCAAGGCCGCCGAGACGGTACGGGACCTCATCGACGACGGCGCCTTCGGCGAGGGCTTCAGCTCCGTGTCCTACGTCAACGGCGGCGCGCCCGCGGTCTTCGCGAAGGGCAAGGCCGCGATGCATCTGATGGGCTCCTGGGAGTACTCCACGCAGCTCGGCAAGTTCCCCGACTTCGCGAAGAACGACCTGGGCTGGGCGGCCTTCCCGACGGTCGAGGGCGGCTCCGGCGACGTACGCAATGTCGTCGGGAACCCCACCAACTACTGGTCCGTCAACGCCCGTACCCGCAACAAGGACGCCGCGATCGCCTTCCTCAAGGACTGCGCCTCCGAGGCGTACGCCAAGGACCTGGTCGCCAACGGCGACATCCCGACGACGTCCAACGCGGACGCGCTGCTGGACGCCGCGCCGAACCCGGAGTTCGCCAAGTTCCAGTACGAGATGGTCGAGCAGGCCCCCGCCTTCACGCTGAGCTGGGACCAGGCGGTCGACCCGAGTGTCCAGACGCCGATGCTGACGGAGATCAACAAGCTGTTCGTGGGCAAGTCGACGCCGAGTCGGTTCGTCTCGGCGCTCAAGGAGCTGCGGTGAGCGCGAGCACCCGGGCGATGAGCATGCGCACCCGGGCCGGCCGGCCGCACGCCGGCTGGGCCCTTCCCGGGGTGCTGTTCTTCGCGTTCTTCGCCGTGGCGCCGATGGCCCTGGCGTTCTACCTCTCCTTCACCGAATGGAACGGCCTCGGCGACCCGAGGCCGGTCGGCCTGGCCAACTGGCAGAAGCTGCTGGACGACCCCCGACTGACGCAGTCCCTGTGGCTGACAGTCCTGCTGACGGTGACCAGCTGGGCCTTCCAGACCGTCGTGGCCCTGCTGCTCGGTGTGTGGGCGGCGGGTCGGCAGCGCAACCGCGCTGTCCTCTCCGCGATCTTCTTCGTGCCGTTCCTGCTCTCCTCGACGGCGATCGCCCTGCTCTTCTTCGCCCTGCTCGACCCGAACTTCGGCATCGTCCGGCAGGACACCCTCGGCTCCTCCAGCGGCGCCTTCCTCGCGATCGTCTTCGTCGGCGGCTGGCAGTTCATCCCGTTCCACACCCTGATCTACCAGGGCGGCGCCCGCCAGATCCCGGACATCCTCTACCAGGCGGCGGCGATCGACGGCGCGGGCCGCTACCGCCAGTTCTTCTCCATCACGCTCCCCCAGCTGCGCAACACCATGGCCACGTCCGGCGTCCTGATGGTGGTCGGCTCCCTCACGTACTTCGAGACGGTCCTGATCCTCACCCAGGGCGGCCCCGGCACGGACACCGCGATCCTGCCGTACCTGATGTACGAGGCAGGCTTCAAGAGCTACGACTTCGGCTACGCGAGCGCCATCGCCTCCTTCCTGGTCGCGACGGCGACCGGGCTGTCCCTGCTCCTGGTGCGGCTGACCGGCTTCGGCGCCATGCGCAGCAGCCGGGAAGGGATGTGACGGAATGTCGTACGACACGCTGCCCCGCCCTGTGAAGACCACCGGCCCCGGCACACCACCGCCGCCGGCCCGCCACCGCCCCCGGCACTGGACCCGGCGCGCCAACCCCCTCGCGGGTCTGGGCTCCCTGATCTGGCTCGCGGTCGTGATCATCCCGATCTACGCGATGATCTCGGCCTCCCTCACCCGCCAGGACGAGGCCCTGGGCCAGGGCGCTCTCGAACCGCCCACGAATCCGACCCTCGAGAACTACAACACCGTCCTGAACAGCGGCTTCGGCCACTTTCTGACGAACACGGCGATCGTGGCGGCGGCGGTCGTGGCCATCGTCCTGGTCCTGTGCGTCCCGCTCGCCTACGTCGCCGTACGCACCCGCAACCGCTGGTCGGGAGCCGCCTTCCGGCTCTTCCTGCTCGGGGTGGCGATCCCGGCGCAGGCGGTCGTGGTCCCCCTCTACCTGATGATCGCCAAGCTGGGCCTCTACGACAGTCTGCTCGCGATCATCCTGCCGACGGCGGCCTTCGCGATGCCGGTGGCGGTGCTGATCCTGACCGGCACGCTGCGGGACATCTCCGAGGAGCTGTACGAGGCGATGGCTCTGGACGGTGCCTCACCGCTGCGGATGCTGTTCCAGCTGACCGTCCCGCTGGCCAAGGGCGGCATCGGCACCGTCGTCATCTACTCCGCGCTCCAGGCCTGGAACGGTTTCCTCTTCCCGCTGATCTTCACTCAGTCCGACGGACCGCGCGTACTGACCCTCGGACTGTTCAACTACGTCAGCCAGTTCGGCGTGAACATCCCCGCCCTGCTCGCCTCGGTCGTCCTCTCCGGCATCCCGATCTTCGCCGTCTATCTGGTGGCCCGCCGCGCGCTGGTGGGCGGCCTGATGGGCGTGGGCGGCAAGTGACCAGCGGTACGTGACCCCCACCCTCCCGACAGGAGTTTCATGAGCACCGCCCCTTGGCGTGACCCCGCCCTGCCCGCCGCCACCCGTGTGGCCGACCTCCTCTCCCGGATGACCCTCGAGGAGAAGACCGCCCAGCTGTACGGCGTGTGGGTGGGGGCCGACACGGACGGCGCCGGAGTCGCCCCCCACCAGCACGACATGACCGATGCCTTCGATCTCGACGAGCTGATCCGGCACGGCCTGGGCCAGCTCACCCGCCCCTTCGGCACGGCCCCCGTCGATCCGGCGGCCGGCGCCCGCTCCCTGGCACAGGCCCAGCGCCGGATCGTCGAGGCCGGCCGCTTCGGCATCCCGGCGATCGCCCACGAGGAGTGCCTGGCGGGCTTCACGGCCTGGCAGGCGACGGCGTACCCGGTCCCGCTCGCCTGGGGCGCGACCTTCGACCCGGCGCTGGTCGAGGAGATGGCCCGGCGGATCGGCGCCGACCTGCGCTCGGTCGGCGTCCACCAGGGCCTCGCCCCGGTCCTGGACGTCGTACGGGACCCGCGCTGGGGGCGGGTCGAGGAGACGATCGGCGAGGACCCGTACCTGGTCGGCACGATCGGCGCCGCCTATGTGCGGGGCCTGGAGTCGGCCGGGATCGTCGCCACGCTCAAGCACTTCGCCGGCTACGCGTCCTCGGCCGGCGCCCGCAACCTGGCCCCGGTGCGGGCGGGCGTGCGGGAGTTCGCGGACGTCACCCTGCCCCCGTTCGAGCTGGCGCTGCGCGAGGGCGGCGCACGCTCGGTGATGGCGGCGTACAACGAGACGGACGGCGTACCGGCGTCGGCCGATCCCTGGCTGCTGACCGAACTCCTCCGGGAGGAATGGCAGTTCACCGGAACCGTCGTCTCGGACTACTTCGGCGTCGGATTCCTGCAGACCCTGCACCGCGTGGCGGGCACCCCGGCCGAGGCGGCGCACCAGGCACTGGCGGCCGGGATCGACGTCGAGCTGCCGACGCTGAAGTGCTTCGGGGAGCCGCTGGTGGCCGCGGTGCGGGCGGGGGCGGTCCCGGAGGAACTCGTGGACCGGGCGGCCCACCGCGTCCTGCTCCAGAAGTGCGAGCTGGGCCTGCTGGACGAGGACTGGCAGCCCGAGCCGCAGGAGTCGATCGACCTGGACCCGGCGGCGAACCGTGCGCTGGCCCGGCGTCTGGCGGAGGAGTCGGTGGTCCTGCTGGACAACCCGGACGGCGTGCTGCCGTTGGCCCCGGACACCCGTGTCGCCGTGGTGGGCCCCAGGGCCTCGGACGCCCTGGCGATGCTCGGCTGCTACTCCTTCCCCTCCCACGTCCTGCCCCACCACCCCGAAATCCCGACGAGCATCGAGATCCCGACCCTTCTCGAATCGCTGCGCACCGAACTCCCCGACGCGAAGGTGACGTTCGCGGAGGGCTGCGGGGTCGCCGACCCCGACACCTCCGGCTTCGAGGAGGCGGTGGCGCGGGCGGCGGAGGCGGATGTGTGCGTGGCGGTCCTGGGCGACCGGGCGGGCCTGTTCGGCCGCGGCACCTCAGGCGAGGGCTGCGACGCCGCCGACCTTCGTCTGCCCGGTGTCCAGGGTGATCTGCTGGACGCGCTGGTGGCGACCGGCGTCCCGGTGGTGCTGGTCCTGCTCACCGGCCGGCCGTACGCCCTGGGCCGCTGGCACGGCCGGCTGGCCGCGTCCGTCCAGGCGTTCTTCCCGGGCGAGGAGGGTGGCCCGGCGGTGGCGGGGGTCCTGTCGGGCCGCGTCAACCCGTCCGGCCGGCTTCCGGTGAGCGTCCCGGACCTGCCCGGCGGGCAGCCGTGGACGTACCTCCAGCCGCCGCTGGGCCTGGCGGGCGAGGTCAGCAACCTGGACCCGACCCCGCTGTACGCCTTCGGACACGGCCGCTCGTACACGACGTTCGCCTGGGAGCCGGTCGAGGGCACGCATCCCACCATCGGCACGGACGGCTCGTACGACGTCTCGGTCGTCGTCCGCAACACGGGCGACCGCGCGGGCGCGGAGGTGGTCCAGCTCTACCTGCACGACCCGGTGGCCTCCGTGACCCGCCCGGACGTCCGCCTGATCGGCTACCGCCGGATGGAGCTGGAGCCGGGGGACGCGGCTCGCGTGACCTTCCGCTTCCATGCGGATCTCTCGGCCTTCACCGACCGGTCCGGCCGAAGGATCGTCGAACCAGGCGCGCTGGAACTGCGGTTGGCGGCATCCAGCGCGGACGTACGGCACACGGCACAGCTGACCCTCACGGGACCCGTGAGGGTGCTGGGCCCGGATCGCCGACTGCGCTGCGAGACGGAGGTGTCGGACGTGGGGTGACCTCGTACCCGACGGTCAGTCCGCCCGCACCGACTCGAACCGCCACCGATGCACCGCCCGAGTGACCAACTCCCCGTCCGGCTCCGGCAGTTCGGGGAGATCGGCGTCGTAGGCCGCATCCCACCAGGTGATGACCAGCACCCGGTCCTGCGGGGCGCGGAAGGTCTCCCGGCGCAGGGGCTGCTCGGGCAGCTGCTGCTCGGCGGCCCAGGCGAGCAGTTCCGCCCCCCGTCCGGGAACCGCCCGCGCCTCCCACATCAACGCCACCGTCACGAGTACAGGTTCTCCTTGCTGAC
>NZ_JBQQCE010000237.1:0-14534 GCF_052245645.1 Streptomyces sp. KR55
ATGTCAGCGGCGCAGCGCCCACCGTTGCACCGACTCCAGCGGGCCCTGGGAGAAGCGGCGCAGCCACAGGGCGGAGGCGGTGACGAGGAGTGCGCAGACGGCCGCCCACAGGGTCATCACCCACCACGGCCCCTCGTCCGCGAGCCGCTCGGCCAGGCCGAGACCGAGGCCGTAGCAGGCCAGCATGCACAGCAGGTTCTGCAGGACGTAGCAGGACAGGGCTGTGCGGCCGACCGCGGACAGGCCTCGGGTGAGCGCGGTGGGGAGCCACCCGTGGTCCATGACGACGCCGATCAGGCCGATGTAGCCGAGGGCGACCACGGGGGCGGCCACATAGCGGCCGAGGAAGAAGAACTCCTCGCCGCCCAGGGTGAGGGCCGCGTTGAACGGGATGCCCAGGCCCAGACCCCACACCGCCATACGGGAACGCAGCCGACGGCCCTGCTCGGTCGCGGCGAAGGCGCCGGCGCGGTGGAGGCGGACGCCGAGCAGGAAGAGGAAGACCAGCAGGCCGAAGGAGATGACCGGCTCCATGCGCAGGGAGATGGCGTTCTCCAGGCGGAAGGCGATCTGGTCGAGCCAGCTGCCGTGGGCGTAGAGGTCCACGGTCTCGGCGGAGACCGATGACTCCTCGGAGTCGGAGGCCAGCAGGGCGAGGGTGATCAGCGACATCAGGGCCACGTGCAGGCTCACCGACGTCCACAGCACCGCGCGCCGCACCCGCTCGGAGCGGGTCAGCAGCCGGGCGACGAGCAGGGCCGTGACGGCGTACCCCATCAGTACGTCGAAGCCGAAGACGAGGACGAAGTGGAGCGTGCCCTCGGTGAGGAGGAAGAGAGCGCGGGGCCGGTAGCCGCGCGGCCAGGGGGTGCCGCGGCGGGCGGCGGAGTCGTACTGGATGGCCAGGCCCACGCCGAAGAGGATCGTCAGCAGCGACAGGAACTTCCCGTCGGCGAGGAACCGGAAGAGCGCCTCGGCGGGCTCGCCTAACGGGTCCGCGGTGGCCGCTCCCTGCAGGAACGCCCATTCGGAGCCCGGGGTGGCGAAGATCCACACGTTCGTCATGAGCGTGCCGAGGATCGCCGCCCCGCGCAGGACGTCCAGCAGCGGCAGCCGGGCCGGCGACGGGGAGGTGTGGGGGGAAGCGGCGTCCACCGACGCGCGCAGGATGTTCGTCATGACACCAGGCTCTCGGCGCGTCGCGGCACAATCGTCGTGCCGCTGGACGAAACCGTCCTACATCCTTCGATGCAGCGCCTGGGAGCGTGTCACGTCACGTGCGCCCGGTGGTCGCCCGTCACCCCGCCCGGTGGTCGCCCGTCGATCCGTCGAGCAGCTCCCGGATGATGTCCATGTGGCCCGCGTGTCTGGCGACTTCCTCGATCATGTGGACCAGCACCCAGCGCAGGGACACGGTCGTGCCCCGCCAGGGCGGGCTGCCGAGGTCGTCCAGCGTCAGCTCGTCCAGGGTGCGGTCGGCCGCGGCGCGGGCCCGGCTGTAGAAGGCGAGTATCTGCTCGGTCGTCTCACCCTGGTCCGCCGCCATGTCCTCGTTCTCGTACGGGTCGAACCAGAACGGCTCCACCTCGCGGCCGAAGGTCTCCACGAACCATCCGTACTCCACCGACCCCAGATGCTTCACCAGACCGAGCAGACTGGTGCCCGACGGCGTCATCGGACGCCTCAACTGCTCGTCGTCCAGGCCCTCCAGCTTCCACAGCGCCACGTCCCGATGCCGGTCGAGACTGGCCCGCAGTGTCGCCTTCTCGCTGCCCTGGTACGGCATGCCCGCTTCGTTGTCGTTGGCCATGCCGGAAAATTAGCAGCGGCCACTGACAACGCCCTGCCACGATCAGCGCATGGATCACGACCAGCGCACCTTCGAGGAACTCGTCGCCGAAGGGGCCTCCGTTCCCACCGAGGGCTGGGACTTCTCCTGGTTCGAGGGCCGGGCCACGGAGGAGCGGCCCGTGTGGCGGTACGCGGAGTCGATGGCCGGGCGCCTGGGCCGCGCGAGGGCCGCCCTCGACCTCCAGACCGGCGGAGGCGAGGTCCTCGACTTCGCCCTCGGCGCGGCCCCGCACCCGCCCCGCCTCACCGTCGCGACGGAGGGCTGGCCGCCGAACGTCGCCAAGGCGACCGCCCTGCTCCGCCCCCGCGGCGTCGCGGTCGTCGCGGCGCCCGAGGACGCGCCGCTGCCCTTCGCGGACGCCACCTTCGACCTCGTCGTCAGCCGCCACCCCGTACGGCCGCACTGGGCCGAGATCGCCCGCGTCCTCGAGCCCGGCGGTACGTACTTCGCCCAGCACGTCGGCCCCAGCAGCTGCTACGAACTCGTCGAGTACTTCCTCGGACCGCAGCCCGAGGACAATCGCAACGGCCGCCACCCCGACCACGAACGCGCCGACGCCGAGGCCGCCGGCCTGGAGATCGCCGACCTGCGCGCGCAGCGGCTGCGGATGGAGTTCCACGACATCGCCGCCGTCGTCCACTTCCTGCGGAAGGTGATCTGGATGGTCCCGGACTTCACCGTGGAGGCCTACGAGGACAAGCTCCGCGCCCTGCACGAACGCATCCGCGCCGAGGGCCCTTTCGTCGCCCACAGCACCCGGCACCTCTTCGACGCCCGCAAGCCCGCCGCCTAAGCGCTCCGCTGGAAATGTGGTGATGAAGCTGCGGGCCGGTGGGGACTGGTCGCGCAGTTCCCCGCGCCCCTCACGGCGCGCGGTAACGCACCGGACTTCGCCAAGGCCGCTCAGCCAGGCCCGCTCACGCGTGCGGCCCCGTCGTCACCTCGCCGAGCACCAGGTCCGCCCCGGCCGTCGCCTCCAGCACCTGCGCCACCGCTCGGCCTGCTCGTCGGTGAGCCGGACGTCCGGCGGGAAGTTGTTCGGCCCGGCCGGCACCGCGGTCAGCGCGGCACTCCAGACCGGGAGCTCACGTACGTCGAGCAGATGCACCGTCCCGCGCGGTCCGTACGTCTTGACCAGCGACCGCTCCTCCCACAGCGCGGTGCGTACGTCCGCCCGGGTCACCCCGGCGGCCCTCGCCCCCACCGACAGCTCGGCCGCGGACAGCACCTGCGCATGCGCCCCGAGCATCGCGGCGACGATGTCGGCGACCGGTGCACCGGCCGCGGCCGGATTGGCCAGGAACTGCCGCTCGAGCCGCCGCGCACTCGCCTGATCCCAAGTGATCCCTCTGCTCCGCACAGTCATGCGAGGGACGTTAGGCCGGTTCCAGGTCGGATCCTGTCCTCCACGCAGGTCACGGAGTTTTCACATTGTTACCGGCAGCCCCTGGATTCACATCGGCACCTTCACGTAAGTTCAGACCAAGGGAATTCGCGTGAGCAAAGCCGCGCGGGCTGCACCGCGCAGTGGAGGGGGCTGCGCGGTGCCCTCTCCGTCAAGCCTCCGCAGGGCCATTCCCCCATCAGGGGGACACTCACGATTCAGCCACGCGCCAGCTGTGAACCCCCTGTGAACCGCACGTTCCGCGGCCACCGACGCGTCGCCGGACGATTCCGGAGAGTAGTTATTGCGCGCCGATGCACGCAGCATCCCTTACGAAGGGTTATGGTGGAAACCCCCCCTCGGGCCGGTCCGTCTCCCCCCCCACGGACCGGCCCGTTTTTTCTCCCACGAGGGGTGCCTGGCAAACGCGGCTCACCTCCACGCCCCCAGGGGCGCGGGGAACTGCGCGACCAGCCCCCACAACCCGCACCCAAAAAACCCCGCCCAAGCCCCGCAGGGTCCCGCAGGGGTAGGCTTCCGCCCGCGGGGACCGCCACCGTACGGAGGGGCTGACAATCACGTGAACCTGCGCGACAAGCTGCGCGGCCTGCTGGTCAGGCTGTACGCACGCCGGGTGGAAGGCCACCTGGACCACGCTCAGGTGCCCAAGCACATCGGCGTCATCATGGACGGCAACCGGCGCTGGGCGAAGGCCGCGGGCTCCACCACAGTTCACGGTCACCGGGCCGGCGCGGAGAAGATCGAGGAGTTCCTCGGCTGGTGCTCCGAGACGGACGTCGAGGTCGTCACCCTCTGGCTGCTGTCGACGGACAACTTCGACCGCCCCCAGGAGGAGCTCGTCCCGCTGCTCGGGATCATCGAGGACGTCGTGCGCACTCTCGCCGCCGACGGCCGCTGGCGCGTCCACCACGTGGGCACCCTCGATCTGCTGCCGCAGCAGATGCAGACCACGCTCAAGGAGGCCGAGGAGGCCACGGCGCACGTCGACGGGATACTCGTCAACGTCGCCATCGGCTACGGCGGCCGCCAGGAGATCGCCGACGCCGTCCGTTCGATGCTGCTGGACGCCGCCGACAAGGGCAGGTCCATCGAGGACGTCGCCGAGACCGTCGACGTCGACATGATCGGCCGGCACCTCTACACGGGTGCCCAGCCCGACCCCGACCTGGTGATCCGCACCAGCGGTGAGCAGCGGCTGTCCGGATTCATGCTCTGGCAGACGGCCCACTCCGAGTACTACTTCTGCGAGGTCTTCTGGCCGGCCTTCCGCAAGGTCGACTTCCTGCGCGCCCTGCGTGACTACGCGGCGCGCCACCGTCGTTACGGCGGCTGACGGACGAACCCCCGCAGCAGCGGACGTACCCCGCTTCACAAGGAGTTCACCGGGGCGCCGTCATATGCCGTGGCATGGCAGCGCATGTTCGAGGGCATAAGGCAATCAGGTCGACACCCGAACCACGGGTGTCGGATCTCAGCGGGCGGCACGGGGCCGTCCGCCCGGGAGGCCCTTTGCACCAGCCCGATCGTGCGGTCACAGCACGGACGAAGCAACGTGAGGGCCGGTTCTCGGCCCGTGCATCGGAGCCGTCGACCGGTCCAGCTCATCTCCGTCGCTCCCCGACCTCATCCGAGGGGGTACGTCCTTCCGTGGTGACCAGCACAAAGCGCCACAAGCCAGACCGGCGCACCTATGTTCTCGACACCAGCGTCCTGCTGGCCGACCCGAACGCCCTGAACCGCTTCGACGAGCACGAGGTCGTGCTCCCCGTCGTCGTGGTCACGGAGCTGGAGGCCAAGCGGCACCATCCCGAACTCGGGTACTTCGCCCGGCAGGCACTGCGCCTGCTCGACGACTTCCGGGTGCGGTACGGCCGCCTCGACGCCCCCATCCCGATCGGGGACCTCGGCGGCACCCTGCGTGTCGAGCTCAACCACTCGGACCCCAGCGTGCTGCCCACCGGCTACCGCCTGGGGGACAACGACTCCCGCATCCTCGCGGTCGCCCGCAACCTGCAGGCCGAGGGGTTCGACGTCACCGTCGTGTCGAAGGACCTCCCGCTCAGGATCAAGGCGTCGTCGGTCGGCCTCCTCGCCGAGGAGTACCGCGCGGAGCTGGCCATCACGGACGCCTCCGGCTGGACCGGAATGTCCGAACTGACCCTGCCCGGCGAACAGGTGGACATCCTCTTCGAGGAAGGCCACGTCTACGTCCCCGAGGCCGCCGACCTGCCCGTCCACACCGGCCTGACCATCCAGTCCGAGCGCGGCAAGGCGCTCGGCCGGGTGACGCCGGAGGGCAACGTCCGGGTGGTGCGGGGCGACCGGGAGGCGTTCGGTATCAAGGGCCGCAGCGCCGAGCAGCGCATCGCGCTGGATCTGCTGCTGGACCCGGACATCGGGATCGTGTCGATGGGTGGCCGGGCCGGCACCGGCAAGTCGGCGCTGGCGCTGTGTGCGGGTCTGGAGGCGGTCCTGGAGCGCCGTCAGCACGAGAAGATCATGGTCTTCCGTCCGCTGTACGCGGTGGGCGGGCAGGAGCTCGGCTATCTGCCCGGCAGCGAGGCCGAGAAGATGAGCCCCTGGGCTCAGGCGGTCTTCGACACGCTGTCCGCGGTCACCAGTCGCGAGGTCATCGAAGAGGTCACCGCGCGCGGGATGCTGGAGGTGCTGCCGCTCACGCACATCCGCGGGCGGTCGCTGCACGACGCGTTCGTGATCGTGGACGAGGCGCAGTCGCTGGAGCGGAACGTACTGCTGACCGTTCTGTCCCGGATCGGCGCTAATTCACGGGTCGTTCTGACCCATGACGTGGCACAGCGGGACAATCTGCGCGTGGGGCGGTACGACGGTGTCGTCGCCGTCGTCGAGAAACTGAAGGGGCATCCGCTCTTCGCGCATGTCACGCTGACGCGGTCCGAGAGGTCCCAGATCGCGGCGCTTGTGACCGAAATGCTGGAGGACGGGCAGATCTGACCCTCGCGCCCCATCTCGGGGCGGTTACGCGGTAGTTGGCGCCGTCCGGCAAAGGCCGAGAGCCTAGCCGGACGGCGCCTTCGCGCGTCACGGTTTCTCAAAAATCCCAGGGCCAAACAGGATGTGAGCTTTCACACGCAACTCAGAATTGCCACCCGCCGTCCGGTTACGGCAGAGTCTCACTCCTGTCAGGCCCCGCATACGACACACCTGTACCCCCAGCGGTACGGCACAACGGAAGCAACACCGCTAACTCCATAGCTCCGTCGTATGCCGCCCGAGCACCACGCGGCGCTCCCCTGCGGGGAGTTGCCCACCGGGCCCGCGCCTCCCGTGACCCCGCAGTTGGGGAGGCCAGTGCCAGGGGCACGATTGCGTCCGCCAGGGTCACCGAAGCGGGCGATGCTGGAAGGAAACCGTGTGAGCCGGATTTCGGTCCGGGGATTCGCAGTGGCCTCGGCCACCGCGGTCACCGCAGTCGGAAGCGTCGTCGGCGTTGCCTCGGGCAGCACCGCGCAGAACAACGACGCCGAGGCGGCGGCAACCGACCTGACGCTCCTCGCGGACATACCCGCGGGCCAGCAGGCCCAGGTGCAGACCGCGTCCCTGACGCAGCAGGCCGACGTGCAGGCCATCGCCGCAGACGCGAGCGCCAAGAAGGATGCCGAGGAGGCGGCCCGCAAGGCGGCCGCCGAGACCGCGATCGCGAAGAAGGAAGCCGCAGAGAAGGCAGAGAAGGCGGCTCAGGAAGCCAAGGAGCGCGAGGAGGCGGAGCAGGCGGCCAGCCGCGACGCCGCCCGGGACGCGTCCGACTTCGCCGTCCAGAGCTCGTACACCGTCGCCGAGATCCAGTCGATGGCGGCCTCGATGGTGCCGAGCGGGCAGTTCCAGTGCTTCAGCAACATCGTGGACCACGAGTCCGACTGGAACTACCGGGCGGTCAACCCCTCTTCCGGTGCCTACGGCCTCTTCCAGGCGCTGCCCGGCTCCAAGATGTCCTCCGTCGGTTCCGACTGGCAGACCAACCCGGCCACCCAGATCAAGTGGGGCCTCAACTACATGAACGAGCGCTACGGCAGTCCCTGTGACGCCTGGTCGTTCTGGCAGGCCAACAACTGGTACTGAGCCGACCCCCGCTCAACTTTTCCGAGCCCCTCACCGTCCTTCGGTGAGGGGCTTCGGCCATGTACGGTCGGACGGGACGACTCCAGGGGGGAGCGGTGGGGACAGACGGGGGAAAGGGACGGATCATGTCGCGAGTGCCACGGTGGCTGAGCCGGCTCGGGACCCGGCTGGCAGATATGGGCCAGCAGTGGGAGGAACGCCGGGCCGAGGCGGAGAAGGAGCACGCCGAGCCCGAGCCGAAGCCGGCGGCCGCCGCGCAGGTGTCCGCACCCGCCGAGGGCGCCGCCGCGCCGACGGTCGTCCGGCCAGATCCGGCGCAGGCCGTGCCGTGGGGTGTGCGGGTCGCCGCCGAGGCCGGGTGGCGGCTGCTGGTGCTGGCGGGCACGCTGTGGGTGCTGATGCGGGTCATCAGTGCCGTACAGCTGCTGGTGCTGGCCTTTGTCGCGGCGCTGCTCATCACCGCTCTGCTGCAGCCGACGGTGGCGCGGTTGCGGCGGTACGGAGTGCCGCGCGGGCCGGCCACGGTGCTCACCGCGATCCTCGGCTTCGTCGTCATGGGGCTCATCGGCTGGTTCGTGACCTGGCAGGTCATGGAGAACATCGACAACCTCTCCGACGAGGTCCAGGACGGCATCGACGATTTGCGCCGGTGGCTGCTCGACAGCCCCTTCCACGTCACCGACAAGCAGATCAACGACATCGCCGAGAACCTGCGAGAGGCGATCGGGGCGAACACCGACCAGATCACGTCCGCGGGGCTGGAGGGCGTGACGGTCGTCGTCGAGACGCTGACCGGGATCCTGCTCGCGGTCTTCTCGACGCTGTTCCTCCTCTACGACGGACCGCGCATCTGGCAGTGGACGCTGAAGCTGGTGCCGGCGGCGGCACGGCCGGGAGTCGCCGGGGCGGGGCCGCGGGCTTGGCGGACGCTGACGGCGTATGTGCGCGGCACGGTGGTGGTGGCGCTGATCGACGCGATCTTCATCGGCCTGGGGATCTACTTCCTGGACGTCCCGATGGCCGTGCCGCTCGCCGTGTTCATCTTCCTCGGTGCCTTCGTCCCGCTGGTGGGTGCGGTGGTGTCCGGGGCACTGGCGGTCGTGGTCGCGCTCGTGACGCAGGGCGTCTTCACTGCGGTGATGACGCTGGTCGTCGTCCTCGCGGTCCAGCAGATCGAGGGGCACATCCTGCAGCCGTTCATTCTGGGGCGGGCGGTGCGGGTGCATCCGCTGGCCGTGGTGCTCGCCGTCGCGGCCGGGGGCCTGGTGGCCGGGATCGGCGGCGCGGTGGTGGCGGTGCCGTTGGTGGCGGTGACCAACACGGTGGTCGGCTATCTGCGGTCGTACTCCCAGGAGGCGCTACGGCACTCTCCTCAGCCGCACGGCGCGACGGCGACGTCCATCGCCCCGCCGCCGCCCAACCCTCCGTCGGACTCGGCGTCGTGAGACGCCCGCACTGACCGTCTCCGCAGGACTCCCGCGGCAACGGACAGGGCCCCGCCCACCGCGAAGGTGAACGGGGCCCGCACGCGGGGGCTTGGTCCGGCTACTCGGCCAGTACCGCCTCGGCGTCCAGCGTGACGCCGACCGCCTGGATGACGGAGGCGATCTTGAAGGCCTCCTGGATGACCTCGCGGTCGATGCCGGCCTTGCGCAGGACCTGCTCGTGCGAGTCGAGGCACATGCCGCAGCCGTTGATGGCGGAGACGGCGAAGGACCACAGCTCGAAGTCGACCTTGTCGACACCGGGGTTGCCGATGACGTTCATCCGGAGGCCGGCGCGCAGGGTGCCGTACTCGTGGTCGGACAGCAGGTGGCGCGTGCGGTAGAAGACGTTGTTCATCGCCATCACCGCGGCCGCCGCCTTCGCCGCTGTGTACGCCTCGGGCGACAGGTTCGCCTTGGCCTCCGGCTCCAGCTCGCGCAGGACGATGGGGGAGCGGGAGGCGATGGCGGTCGCCAGCACCGTGCCCCACAGCTGCTGCGCCGGCAGCTCGGAGTTGCCGATGACCGAGCCCAGGTTGAGCTTCAGGTCCTTGGCGTAGTCCGGAATCGAGGACTTCAGGGAGTCGAGGGACATGTCAGTCACTCACCGGCCAGCAGCTTGACCGGGTCCAGGGTCTCGTCGCCCTTGCTCCAGTTGCACGGGCACAGCTCGTCCGTCTGGAGCGCGTCGAGGACCCGCAGGACCTCCTTGGGGTTACGGCCGACCGAGCCGGCGGTCACCATCGAGAACTGGATCTCGTTGTTCTGGTCGACGATGAAGACGGCCCGCTTGGCGAAGCCCTCCTCGTCCTCGATGCCGAGGTCGCGCATCAGCTCGTGCTTGGAGTCGGCCATCATCGGGAACGGCAGGTCACGCAGGTCGTCGTGGTCCTTGCGCCAGGCGTGGTGCACGAACTCGGAGTCACCGGAGAAGCCGAGGACCTGGGCGTCGCGGTCGGCGAACTCCTCGTTCAGCTTGCCGAAGGCCGCGATCTCGGTCGGGCACACGAAGGTGAAGTCCTTGGGCCAAGCGAAGATCACCTTCCACTTGCCCTCGTAGGTCTTGTGGTTGATCTTCTCGAACTCCTGGCCCTGCTCCAGCGAGACGCAGGCAGTCAGTTCGAACTCGGGGAACCTGTCACCGACAGTGAGCACTAGCTCTCCTTGCAGCGAAGAAACGCCCATTGTGTGGGCGTTTCCCATGGGGTTGGACGTTCATGATCGTGGCACAACGCGCATTGATTACGGAAATAGCTACACTCGGTCGGGTTGATCGGAGGCAGCTATCAGTGACCGTCAGTAACGTGAGCAAGAGGAGGCAGCCCAGTCTTGCCCAGTTGCGTGCCTTCGCCGCCGTCGCCGAGCATCTGCACTTCCGTGACGCGGCCGCCGCGATCGGCATGAGCCAGCCCGCCCTCTCCGGCGCCGTCTCCGCCCTGGAGGAGGTCCTCGGCGTCACCCTCCTCGAGCGTACGACCCGCAAGGTGCTGCTCTCGCCCGCCGGTGAGCGGCTGGCCGTACGGGCGAAGGCGGTGCTGAGCGAGGTGGGAGCCCTGATGGAAGAGGCCGAGGCGGTGCGTGCGCCCTTCACCGGGGCCCTGCGGCTGGGCGTCATTCCGACCGTCGCGCCCTATCTCCTGCCGACCGTGCTGCGACTGGTGCACGACCGCTATCCCGACCTCGACCTCCAGGTGCACGAGGAGCAGACCGCCAACCTCCTCGACGGGCTCACCTCCGGCCGGCTGGATCTGCTGCTGCTCGCCGTACCGCTCGGGGTGCCGGGAGTGTCGGAACTCCCGCTGTTCGACGAGGACTTCGTGCTCGTCACACCGCTGGACCACTGGCTCGGCGGGCGGGAGGGCATTCCCCGCGAGGCGCTGAGGGAACTGAACCTGCTGCTGCTCGACGAGGGGCACTGCCTGCGCGACCAGGCCCTCGACATCTGCCGGGAGGCGGGGCGTGAGGACGTCCCTGCGACCACCACGGCCGCGGGACTGTCGATACTGGTGCAGCTGGTCGCGGGCGGACTCGGCGTGACGCTGCTGCCGCGCACGGCGGTCAAGGTGGAGACGACTCGCTCCAGCCAGCTCCTCACCGGCTTCTTCGCCGACCCCGCACCCACGCGCCGGATCGCCCTCGCCATGCGAACGGGGGCGGCGCGCTCCGGGGAGTACGACGAACTGGCGGCGGCCTTGCGAGAGGCTATGCGGGAGCTGCCGGTACGGATCGTGGACCGGCGAGCCGACTCCTGACGGCTGCGCGTCAACCGGCTTTCAGTGCCGCGATCTTCGCGAGTTCGAACTCGTACCGCCCGGAGTTCGCGGGGATCAGCTCGGCCATCCGCCGGAAGAACACCGCGGCCCCCTCCGCGACGGCGGCCGTCAGCTCCGCCTCCGTCGCGTACGCCGTGCGACGGCCGTCCCCGGGGTCGCAGGAGACCAGGACGCCGTCCCGGCCCTGTCGCTCGACGACCAGCCTGATCGGCTGGTCCGGGAAGAGCGTCTCGCCCCGGCCGGACTCGGCGACCTCCTCCAGCACACGGACCAGACAGGCCCACAGCTGGTCCACGTAGTCGTACATGTCCCGGTCGATGATCGGCACATGGTTCACGGTCAGCTCGATCGCGCCTTCCACGTAGTCGCGGTCGCCCTGGTAGGCGGTCGCCTCGTGAATGTCGTGGAATGCTCCGTCCGGAGTTCGGAGACAGCTCTTGACGTCAATCATGGAATGCGTGGAACTCATGGAACGGGGTGCTCCTTGTGCGGGCCGAGCCCGCCGATACGAGGAGCTGGCGGCCGCACTGCGCGAGGCACTGCGGCCGCAGCCCGTACGGGTGGTGGACGGCGCCGGCCGAATCACTCGGTGCGCAGGCCCTCCGGGCGCATCAGCCGCAGCAGCGGCGGCAGGCTGAGCAGCGTCACCAGCAGGACCACGCCCGCGCCGATGCCGGTCATCGCCAGCACGCTCGCCCAGTCGACGCTCACCGGGGTGGCCGTCATCTTCAGCAGCACCACACCCAGGGTGAGGCCCACCACGGAGGCCAGGGTCAGGCCGAGCACGATCGGGATCGCCGTCTGCCACAGCACCGACAGGCTCAGCGTGCGGCGCCGGGTGCCGAAGGCGACCAGGGCGGACAGCAGCTTCCTGCGCTCGCGGAGCTGTTCCAGCTGGGAGACGAGCAGACTCGCGCCGATGAGGGCCAGGACGCAGGTGGCGCCGACGAACAGGCCGGTGCGGATGCTCTCGTAGCGGTCGGACCGCTGGCTGGACACCCACAGCATGGGCTCGGCGAGCGGATCGACGGCCGCCGCCGTGTTGCGTACCAGGTCGCGCACGTCCGGCACGGACTCGTCGAGGCGCAGATAGACCTCGCCGGTCAGGGTCGGCAGGGCCGCCGCGGGCAGCGCCTTCGGGGTGACGAGGAGGCCGCCGCGCTCGCCCCCGGTCATGTCCAGGGACGCCTTCGCCCGCTTCACGGCCGGCAGGGTCCAGGCGGTCTCCGCGCCCTTCGGGCTGCCCTCGTACGTGGGGTCGAAGTACACCGTCCGGCCGGGCTTCGCCATGGCGCCGGTGTCGGTGTCGTATTCCGCGCCCGACACGGCGAACACGTCACCGTCACGGCAGGACGGCAGCTTCGCCACCTCCCGCAGCGAGGCGCAGTCGCCCACGGTCACCTGGGAGCTGAGTCGGGGATCGGAGCGCCGCTCGCCCAGATAGCCCTCCGAGTACGCGTACACCCTGCGCACCCCCTCGGTCCGCCGGAACTCCGCCGCAGCCTCGGTGAGCGGCATGCCCTCCGGTACGGACACCTGCATCTGAATCCGCGAGACGTCCTGGTCGGACTCGACGGTGAAGTCGTCCTCCACACCGGCGAACAGCATCTGCAGCGCGATCGCGCCGGCCACCGCCACCGCGATGCCATTGACCGTGCGGGCCGCCGTACCGCTGCTCAACTGAAGCCTGCGGACGGCCAGTTGCCAGGACACCGAGCCCGCGCCGAGCCGGGCGACGACCGCCTCGACGATCCACGGCAGCAGCGCGGTGACGCCGATGAGCAGCAGCATCACGCCGCCGACGACCAGGTACTGGTTGAAGTCGCCGCCGTCGCTGCCCTGGCCGATCATCGGGGCCAGCATCGCGAGGCCGGCCAGCGGCAGCACCAGCCGCCACCAGAGCCGGCGGCGGCGCTGCTTCGCCGTGCGGACCACGCCGAGCGGCTCGATCACCACACCGCGCAGGGCGAACAGGGTGACCAGGACAGCCGCCGCCGGGACCGCGAGAGCGACCAGTGCGGCAAGGACGGGAGAGGGGTTGAGGTAGCTGGGGAACACGCTGACCTCGAACACCTCGGCGGAGCCCGCGATCTCACGGCCGACCAGGAAGAAACCGGTACCGAAGACCAGGCCCAGCACGGCCCCGGCGAGTGCCTCGCCCGCCGCGACCCGGCGGGTCATATGACGGTCGGAGCCCACCAGCCGCAGCGCCGCGAGCCGCCGGTCACGCCCCTCCCCTCCGAACCGCACGGCCGCGGCGACGAAGACACCCACCGGCATCAGCAGCACCACGAAGACGACCAGGATCAGCAGGAGCAGCACGGGATCCCAGGGCTCGGACGTGCCCGGATTCTCCTCCCCGAACCGTTCGATCCGCGCGACCCGGCCGTCGTCGAGCTTCGACGCGAGTTCCTCGCCGCCCCGGTAGAAGGCGAGTTCGTGAGAGCCGATCAGGCCGGGCTCGGCGATGGTGCCGACGATCCGGTCGGGCAGCCGCTCGCGCAGCAGTGCCCCGTCCGCCGACGTCAGCAGGTCCTTCAGCGCGGGGGAGACGACCATCTCGCCCGTCGCCGGGAACTCCGCCACGCCCGGCGGCAGCGGGGCCTTCGCGCCCTCCGGCTCCAGCTCCCGGCCCCGGATGTCCTTGTCGCGGAAGGTGGTGCCGACGTTGGCGATGAGCAGGGTGGCGTCCGTCTTCGGCGGCGTCGTCTCGCTGAACGTGAAGTCGGTTCGCGCCCGTTCGCGCTCGTCCCGGGCGGTCAGCGCGCTCGGCAGCGCGGTGGTGAGCAGCAGCAGCGCCACGCCGAGCCCGACGCCGACCGCCGTGAGCACCGCCCGCACCCAGCCGCCCCGGCCGGTGAACGCGAACCCGACGCCCATGGCCAGATCCCTGGACCACTGACGGAGCCTCATACGACGCGCTCCATGTCCCGGGACTTCCCGTCCCGTACGACGATCTCGCGGTCGGAGTAGGCGGCGACCCGCGCCTCGTGCGTGACCAGGACGACGGCCGCGTTGGTGGAGCGGGCCGCATCCGTCAGCAGCTCCATCACGCGCTCCCCGTTGAGGGAGTCCAGCGCGCCGGTCGGCTCATCGGCGAACAGCACCCGCGGACTGGTGACCAGCGCCCGCGCCACGGCGACCCGCTGCCCCTGACCGCCGGAGACCTCACCGGGCCGTTTCCTGCCTATCCCGTCGACCTCCAGGCGCTCCATCCAGGACAGCGCCGTACGCTCGGCAGCCTTGCGGGACGTGCCGTTCAGCCGCAGCGGCAGGGCCACGTTCTCGACACAGGTGAGCTCGGGCACGAGCTGGCCGAACTGGAAGACGAACCCGAACTCCGAGCGTCTCAGCGCGCTGCGCTCGGCGTCGCTCATCGTGGCCATCTCCCGGCCGTCGTAGCGGATCGAGCCCTCGTCGGG
>NZ_JBQQCE010000238.1:0-14481 GCF_052245645.1 Streptomyces sp. KR55
CCTGCGTCGCGCGGCCGACGTCAGCGTCGTACTCGACGGCGTCGGCGGCGCTCTGGGCCGCCAGGCCCTGGACGCCCTCGCCCCCGGCGGACGGCACATTCTGCACGGCTGGGCCGGCGGCACGCCCACCGAGATCACCACCAGCGACCTCATCCAGCGGCAGATCACCGCGACGTGGGCCATCGGCCCTCGCATGGTCCCGGTCGACGGCTGGAACGCACTGGAGAAGCAAGCCCTGGAGGAAGCTGCGGCCGCTCACCTCACGCCCCTGGTGACCCGCTTCCCCTTGAAGGACGCCGCAGCCGCCCACCGGGCTCTCGGTGAACGCCGCACGCACGGCAAGGTCGTCCTCGAACCGAGATGACGCAGGCCGGCTGCGACCACATACGGGTACCAGGTCGCACGCTCGCCAAGAATCGCGCTTTTCAGGGTCGCGCTGTCACAAATTCCGTGTCCGCCTTGTCTTGCTGATGAAGACGAAACTGACCGGTGCCGACGAGGGACCGTCCCCGACGGGCCGTCACTTGCGCGGTCGGTAGCATTTCGGGCGAAAAGGTAAGAGCCCCAAGTCCGGGGCAGGTGCGGCCGTTCTGACGGGCGCCGGAGATGCCAGGCGTACGGGGGCGCACGTGGAACGAGTGGACTGAGGTGACCCCGATGGCGGACGAAAGCGTGTTGTATCCGAGCCTGATCGCCCCGGTCGGGCACGTCGAGCCCGTGCCGCGGCGCATCCGGGGGCTGATCGGCGGCCGCGTCGTCTTCGACACCCGGCGTGCCGTGTACGTGTGGGAGTGGCCCGCCTATCCCCAGTTCAGCATCCCGGTCGAGGACATGGTCGAGGGTGTGCTGACCGACGACGACCACGCCGAACTGCTGGGTGCCGGGCCCGCGCGGCGCCACTCCCTGCACGTCGGGTCCGAGGTCCGCGAGGGTGCGGCGTGGGTCTGGGACGACGGCGCTCCGGAGCCTCTGCACGGCACCGTCCGTTTCGAGTGGGACGCGCTGGAATCCTGGCTGGAGGAGGACGAGCCGGTCTTCGTGCATCCGAGGAGCCCCTACTCCCGGGTGGACGCGCTGCGCTCGTCCAGCAGCGTCCGTGTGGAGCTGGACGGGGTCGTGCTGGCGGACGCGCCGCACTGCGTGAAGCTGTTCGAGACCGGCCTGCCGACCCGCTACTACCTCGACCGCATGCACGTCGACTGGACCCGGCTGCGCCACTCCGACACGGTGACCCGCTGCGCGTACAAGGGGACGACGAGCGGCTACTGGTCGTTCGACAGCGACGTCGCCACCCATGAGGACATTCTCTGGGCGTACGACTTCCCGACGATCCTCGCCAACCGCATCGCGGGCATGGTCGCGTTCTACAACGAGCACGTCGACCTGTACGTCGACGGCACGCTGCTGCCGCGGCCCACCGACCTCCTGCGCACGGGAGTGACCGGTCGTGCTGGTTGAACTCGGGTATGCCCTATCTGCCTGAGCCAGTTCCAGGTGAACGCCCGGGCGGGCAGGGCATGCAGCCCAGGGATCTGCTCGTTGCATGTCACCGCCGAGCAGCGCGGGTTGAGGCAGGTGAGCCGGGGTACCGCCGGCTGTCTGGTGCAGCTGCCGTGCGAGCATGAGTGGTCGTGATCAAGACGCAGACGACTGCCGAGGAGCCGGCGTGAGACAGAGCGTCGCACTAGCAGTGCCCCTGGCGGCTCTGGCACTGGTGACTGCGTGCGGTTTCGCGGGTGACACCCATCCTTGCACCCTGATTGACTCACCCGCCGGGATCCGGGTCGAGGTCCACCCGGATCTGGCGAGCCGGGTGGTCGGCGCGACCCTTACGGCCTGCTGGGACGGCACATGCCGGAAGCCCACGCTGCAGCTGCGGCAGACGCGGTCGGATGAACCGGCCGCCCCAGGGAATCCCGTGATGACCACGGAATCCGCCACCGCCACAGAAGACCCGGCGGCGGCGACCCCCCACGCCCCCGAGCGCTTTGTCTGGCCTGGTTTCGCGGAAGTACGTGACCTGCCAGGAAAGCCGGTACGCGTCACGCTGGTGTTCAAGACCGAGCGGGGAGCCACCTTGTTCGACCGACAGATCACTGTCACCCCGCAGCCCACGTATCCCAACGGCCGAAAGTGCTCGCCGGGCGGCCACCAGGCACACCTGAGGGTCACGGGTGAGGGATCGCTGATCCCACGCTGACCGTGCGCTCCACAAGTGATTCAGGCCGGCGAGGGGCTGCTGGCCGCCCCCCTGACCGCCCGACCGGGTCAGGAGCTCGGAATGATGCGGGCTCCTGTGCCGCTGACACGGACGCGCGGGTCCCCCGCGCGCAGGGTCACGGTGAGTTCGCCGGGGCGGCCCAGGTCCTCCCCCTGGTGCAGGGTGAGGACGGCGTCCTCGGGGACCAGGCCGAACTCGCGGACGTAGGCACCGAACGCGGCGGCTGCGGCGCCGGTCGCCGGGTCCTCGACGACGCCGCCGACGGGGAACGGGTCACGGACATGGAAGACGGTGGCCGACTCCCGCCACACCAGCTGCAGCGTGGTCAGGTCCAGGCGGTGCATCAGGGCTTCGAGGCGCGCGAAGTCGTACGCGAGATCTGCCAGGCGGGCGCGCGTCGCCGCCGCGAGGACGAGATGGCGGGCGCCGGCGTAGGCGATGCGGGGTGGGAAGGCCGGGTCGAGATCGGCGGCCGGCCAGCCGAGCGCGGCGAGCGCCTCCGCAAGATCAGCGTCGGCGATTTCCTCGATGTGCGGCTCGACACTGGTGAGTGTGGCCCGCAGTGTCCCGCCCTCGTCCGTCACCTCGACCGGCACGGTGCCGGCGCGCGTTGCGAACACCAGCTCCCCGGGGCCCATCCGCTCGGCGAGCGCGACGGCGGTCGCGACGGTGGCGTGCCCGCAGAACGGCACCTCGGCCTTGGGGCTGAAGTAACGGATGCTGTAGGCCCGTTGCTCCGGGCCGCCGAGGCCCTGCGGAGGCGCAGTCAGGAACGCGGACTCCGAGTACCCGAGGTCGGCGGCGATGGCCAGCATGTCGCCCTCGTCCAGGGTGGCGGCGTCCAGAACGACGCCGGCGGGGTTCCCGCCGTCGGGGGCGCTGGAGAAGGCGGTGTATCGCAGCACCTCGGGCCGCGGGGCATTCGTCGTCATGCTCCTGGCAACGCGGGGCCAGGCCGTGCCTGTTCCCGGACCCGGGTGGAACGCTGCCGTCGTGGATCATGCGCGCCCGCCGCAACGTCCGCGACCATGAACACGCTTGCCCAGCGCTCCGGGCCCACATCACCGGGGCCCGCGATCACCCGCATGACCAGACGGCTCACCCGGCGGTCACTGCCGGCGTGCCGGCAACACCACGACCGAAGCCATCCGGGCCCTCAAGCGCCGACTGTCCGACGTTGTCTACCGAGCCCTCCAACGCGACGTCCAAGCGGTACGCAACGACTACGCGATCACTCTCGCAACGGCCGCTTGACATAGGAGCAATGGGACATGGCCCTTGCCCGCTCCGTCAGCCTCATCTGGCACCCCGACCCGGCGCCGTGGTCGGGCAGGGCCCTGTGCAGTGCACAGCAGAGCGGAGCTGGATGGCGGGGGCCATCAGGGTGGTCACAGGCCGTGTCGGGCGGCCGACTCAGGCCCGGCTGGTCATGCTGGGCCGGGAGCGGCGCCCTTCCCAGCGACAAGGAGCACGGCATGCCCACGGACCCGGTCGGACGATTCCTGGCGGCTTTGGACCCGGACCACCGCAAGGCCGTCAGCGCCAAACCGCGCGAGGAACAGGAACAGCTCGCGGCAGCCTGGGAACGGGAGCTGGAAGCCGACACCGAGCTCGACACCCTCGACGAGTTGTCCCCGCCGGCGGCAGAAGCCGAGGCGGCCCGCCGCGTCCTGGACCGCGGAACCGGCTAGCCCCTCCCGCGCCCTGGGGCGTTCGGACCAGCCCACGCCATCGCCCTTCCCGTATCCCACACGCGGTGGTCCGCCGTCACCGTCCCAGCCTGCCTGCTGTACAGGACATTCTCCGCCGCGGTCTCCTTTCACTCAGTCCGTCGGCGCGCCGAGCGCCGTCGCCTGGCGGAGACGACCAGCAACCAGCGGTCTGGCGGTCAGACGTCGGACCGCCGCGCAACCTCCAAGTACTCTCCTGGCAGATACTCACCAGCCCTTCCTCGGGTCTTTGACCGGGTCCCACCCCTGCAGCCCCAGATCTGCCGGCGAGCGGCGCGGGTGGTCATGGCAGGCCACTTGGCAGCTGGGCCTGGCGCCCTGCCGAGAAGGGAGGCGCCGGGCGCGCGGATGCCCGGTCAGACCAAGGAGCAGGGCCTGCGGGAGCCCTGACCGGCCTTGAGCGCGGAGTGTGGGCGCTCGCGGTTGCAGCAGTTCAGGAAGTCGGCGAAGGCCAAGCGGCGTTCGCGCTTGGTCTGCTGCGGCAGCACCTCCGGCAGGCCCGCCGATGTCCTGCTCGTGCCGACCGGGCTGGTGACCGGTTGCTCAAGCCGGATAGGGGTTGTAGCAGTCCAGGGCGGGGTGGTACAGCACCTGCCAGGTGCGCACATCGATGACGCCGCTCTCCGGCAGGCCGTGGCACCCCTGGATCCACTCGATCTTCTTCAGCATGACAGAGTCGAAGACGCCGTCGAGAGCCAGTTTGGGCGGCTGACCTCCCCACATGTTGCTCAGGCATTCCGCCTGCTTCACCGCCACCGTGGTGTCACCGTACGCAAGCGTGGGCCGATACGTCGATGGAATGTGGGAGCACTCGCTGGGGACGGCTGCGGCGACCTGTGGCACAGCCGGACCCAGCGATGCGGCTGTGCACAGCGCGGCGGTCACCAGTCTTCGCTGTCTCATGCCGATCCTTCCGGCCCAGCCGCTCGCTGGGCGTCTGGGGTCGATGAGTACGTCCTATTCTCCCCACGTTCAGCAAGGCCCGCGAGTTACAACCTGGCACGACCGAAGGTCCGTGGCGCGGCCGAAGCCAAAACGGAGCGGCGGGCCGCGCTGCGCAAGGAAGCGCTCGTGGATGTCGTTGCCCGTGCCGAAACGTATTTGATCTCGCAGCTGCGGACCTGAAGTCCTTGCCGTCGTCGTTCCCGGACACGGCGACAGGCCCGGCGCCTGCTCCGGCCCCGGCTGATCGCCGGCGACCACGGCGCTGGGCGCGTGGGCACCAGGCCAGCAGCCGCCAATCGGGGTCGGCAGGCCGCGTCACCCGGCCACAGAGTGCGCCCCGCTTCCGCCCAGGCCAGCTGCTTGCCGACCTCGACGACGACCTAGAAACGGTCGGCGGGCCCGTACACCTGATACCGCTCGCCGCCGGGTCGTAGGCCCGCACCTCGATCTGCGGGCCGGAGCACACCAAGGCACGGGCGATGTCCGGCAAGCCCCGGCTGAGGCATCGCATTCACGGTCCCGGATGAGCTGGAGCAGGCCAGCAGTGACCGCCTCCCAGCCGCCGACCTCCGGCCAGCCCGCACCGCCGCCCAGCTCGTGGGTGAGCGTGGACAGCGGCACGATCCCGCCCTGCTGGCGGCCGCGGGTGAGGCGGTCCCACAGCCGTGCCAGAAACAGGGGTGGCTACCGGCCGCGTCCTTGCCCGCTGGCTCGGCCGACGAAGCCGCAGGTCACCTGCCCTGCCGCCCGGCCTCTCTCCCAAAGCGGGTGTCGCGGCTTCGAATCCTGCCGGGAGCACAGCGAAAAGGCCCCCGGGCCGATCACGTCCCGATCCTTCGATCTCCAGGTCTGTCATGCCCTCAGCCAGCGGTCTTGGCGATGATGCGATCCATCTCCTCTTTACCAAAGGCCCGCAGGGTCGTTGTGCGGACGTTGCCCACCCCGCCGAGCTGCAGGAGCGCCGCGGTGGCGGTTTCGTCGTCGGGAGCCTCAACAATGGCCACGAGGTCGTACGGGCCGACGGTCCAGTAGATGTTCAGGAGCTTCGCCCCGAGCTTCTGTACCGCCGAGGCGAAGGCCTCGGCGCGCTTCGCGGTGTCCTTGTAGTTCCGGATCCCTTGATCGGTCCAGTTCAGCAACGTGACGTACGTCGGCATAACCCTTCACCTTCATGAGGGAACACATCATGAGGCTGATTCTGGGCACAACGTCCGAAACGTGCACACGATACGCACCCGAAAGGGCGGGCGAGCGCTTCATCGCCGTCAGCGGATCGTCGATCAGCCTTTTCGACATGGCGCAGATCCTGCGTGAGCACTTCCCCGCCGCAGCCGGTCTGCTGTCTTCAGCAGAACTGGCCATCGAGCAGGTACGCGAGGCCGCGAAGACCGAGCCAGCCCTGCGGAATGCCGCAGCTCTGCAGGGTCGGATCCCCGTCATCAGCAATGAAAAGGCCCGTTCGATGCTGGGCTGGAAGCCCCGTGATGTCAGCGAGACGATCGTGGCAACCGCAGTCAGCCAGATCCGGCTGGGCCTGACCCTGCCCAAGGGCGACAGCCTCCCGTCGTGACCGACGTAGGGAGCCGGAACCAGGACGAAGCTGGTTGCGTTGGCTGTTCGGCTACGCGGCGAGCACTGCGCCGTCCACGGCGTTCGTCGGACTGTTCGCCAACGACGGTGCCGTTCCGCTCTGCCGGCGGACGGCTGCGACCCGTGGGTCATGACCGCAAGTTCCGCCTGATTCAACTGGACGACGCGAGATCTGCTGCCGGTCGTCGGCTGACTCCTCCCCTGCCCTCGCATTGGTCCGGCTGTGCGCGGACCGGGGGCTGCTTGAGCCGACTGGGTCGCGTCCCGCGGGCACTTCGTGATGCGGGTGGCGACGCGGGCACCGCCCGGCAGCAGCATGCGGCTCCACTGCACCCTGCGGGAAGGAAAGGTCGCCGCTGTCACGGGACATGTCAGTGATGTAGCCGGCCTCTCGAAGTTCGTGAGCTGATCCGGTATGCGCCATCAGCGGATGGCGTTGGTGGCGTAATCCCAGAGGCGGTCCGCAGCCTGCGGGTCGAGGGCGTGAGCCGCGACACCGCCGGCGTGCCCCTCATCGTCGTGGGCGACGGTCTCCGCCTCTTGATTGTCTTCGAAGTAGCGCCCGGTGACGCCGTTCACGAGGGGGGATGCCGCCAGCATTACGGAAGTCGCGGCGCCTTGGACGGGCGTCTTGTAGTAGGGCTGCTCGATGATGTTCCCGTTGTCGTCCATCGCCCCCAGCGCCCGCATCGTGGCGTCATCGACGTGGCGCTGAAGGTTGGTGCTGATCCAGCCGGGGTTGAGCGCGTTGGCGGTGATGCCGTCGGCGACCCACCGGCGGGCGCCCACGGCGAACAGGACGTCAGCGGTCTTGGACTGCGCGTACGCCACCCAGCGGTCGTACGGGCGGCGTACGAAGTGCGGATCGTCGAAGTCGAGCGCTGCGTTCCGGTGGGCGCCGGAGCTGACGATGACGATGCGGGCGGTGCCGGCCGCACGCAGGTGGTCGTGCAGTCCCAGGGCGAGGGCGAAGTGACCGAGGTAGTTGGTCGCCAGCTGCAGTTCCCAGCCTTCGGCGGTGACCTGCCGGTGCGGAATCGCCATGATGCCGGCGTTGGCCACGAGGGCGTCGAGTGGTCCCTGCCATGCCCGTACGAAGGAAGCCACCGATGAGAGGTCGGCCAGGTCGATTGCCTCCACCCGCACCACACCCGCTCCGGGCACGGCAGCGATGTCACGGATGAGCGGTTCGGCCATCGCCGGGTTCCGGGTGGCGATGGTGACCTCCGCCCCAGCGGTGGCCAGGGCGCGGACGGTTTCGACGCCGATACCGGAAGCGCCGCCGGTGACGATCATGCGGCGTCCGGCGAGATCCACACCGTCGATGACTTCGGTGGTGGTGGAGTGCGAGTGGAACGGTGTGGTCAGGCGAACAGCGTGGCTCACGGTCGGACTCTTCCTGTTGGGGAGTGTGCTCACCCCGTCAACGTACGAGCCCATATCTGGACTGGCTATGCTGGAAAGTCCAGGTAACTTGCTCCATCGTCCAGAAAGGTAGCGATGGATCCGCTCGAAGACGTCCTCGCACTCCTCGACACGAGAAGCCACCTGTCGGCGAGTCTGGTGGCCGGCGGCAGGTGGGCAGTGCGCTTCGAAGCCCCGCATGGCGTGAAGTTCAACGCCGTCCGGCGCGGAACGTGCTTTCTTCGAGTCGCGGAAGCCGGAGAGCCGATTCCCTTGGTCGAGGGGGACTGCTATCTCCTCACCCGGCCGCTGGAGTTCACGCTCTACAGCGACGCCGACGCGGTTCCGGTCGAAGCCGGCCCGATCTTCGCAGCGGCCGAAAGCGGGGTCGCACGTACGGGAGAAGGCAAGGACGTTCTTCTCATCGGGGGACGTTTCTCGTTCGGCGATCGAGCGCGTGCGTTGCTGCTCGATGCGCTCCCCCCGGTCATCCACATACCGGCCGGATCCGGCGAAGCCGGCACCTTGCAGTGGGCGCTCACCCAGATCGACCAGGAGCTGCAGCACAGGCCGATGGCGTCGACGCTGGTGGCCCAGCATCTCGCCGTCGTCATGCTCATCCATGTGCTGCGCCTGCACCTCACCCGCGGGCCGCACGCGGTGTCGGGATGGCTGGCCGGCCTCGCGGACCCGGTCGTGGCCACGGCCTTGACGTCGATGCACACCACACCTGAACGTCCATGGACGGTGGCCGAGTTGGCGCGCGCCAGCGCTGTCTCCCGCTCCACCCTCGCGGCACGGTTCAAGGACACGGTCGGTCAAGGGCCGCTCGACTACCTCACCGGATGGCGCATCGAACTGGCCTCCGAACGCCTGCGCAAGGGGACCGAAACTCTCGCCACGATCGCCCGCGCCGTCGGCTACGGCTCCGAAAGTGCCCTCAGCTCCGCATTCAAGCGGGTCACCGGCACCTCACCCCGCACCTACCGCAACCGACACAGGGCGGGTCGGCAGGCTGCCTCCCTCGAACCGGCAGGATGAGGGGTGACGGCCGGTTCGGTCGAGGCCCGCCACGTGGCAATGTCGTTGCGGAGGCACTTGCGTCGTACGCGATCGATCGCGGGCACCGTGACCGAGATCCGCAACGCGGACGGGACAGTTATTGTGCGGCCGGTGAACGGGTCCGATCACAAGCTCAGCTACGACATCCTGGTCGTCACCGCCGGCGCGGTGACGCGTACCTTCCCCACTCGGCCTCCCGGCCGCGTCCTCGGCGAGCTTGGGCCGACGCCCGCCGACCCGGCTGCGGGCCCGTGTCATCCCTGTGTTTCCCATTCCTGCGCCGGAAGGCCGAGGAGCCGCTGAATCCGGTCCCTGTCCGGCAACCGGCCGTGATCGTCCGTCACTTTGAGAGCCGACGCCGCCGTGATGTGCCCGAGCCGCAGCGCGCGCGGTATGTCCCCGTCCTGCAGCAGGCCGGCCAGGAATCCGGCGGCGAAGGCATCACCCGCGCCGACGGGTTCCACCACGTCCGTACGCAGAGCGGGCACGGTCCACGTCTCTTCGTCGCCGAAGGCAGTGGCCGTGTGGCCGCCGTTCTTGACGACAAGGAGGCGCGGGTGCGGCAACAGCTTGCGTACGTCGGCCGCTTCGGGGCCGGTGTTCCAGAGTTCCTGTGCCTCGTCGAGTCCCACGAACGTGATGTCGGCGCGGTCGGCCAGCTCGTGTAGCGCGGCGGCGGCCGTTCCGGGCGGCCAGAGCGCTGGGCGGTGGTTGACGTCGAAGCTGATGGCGTAGGGACGCTCGCTCGGCGGGGTGGTGAGCGCCTGTGTCACCAGGCTCCGGCAGGACGGGGACAGTGCCGGGGTCACACCCGTGAGATGTACGACCGAGGCCGAGACGAGTCTGTCGTCGTCCAGTACGTCGGGGCCCAGGGCCGAGGCCGCCGAGTTGCTGCGGTAGTAGTGGACGTGGGTACGGGTGCCGGCCGGCTCCTTCACGAGCAGGCCCGTGGGGCGCTCCGGGTCGCAGCGTACGCCGCTGACGTCGACGCCCGTCGCGGCGACCGCGGCGCGCACTCGCCGTCCCAGCGCGTCGTCGCCCAGTGCCGAGAGCCAGGAGACGGGGACGCCCAGGTCCGCAAGGTACATCGCCACGTTCGACTCCGCCCCGGCCACCGATATCCGCAGGTCTTCGGCGGTCTCCAGTGACTCGGACGGGGCGGGGGCCAGGGCGGCCATGGTTTCGCCGATGCAGACCACCGGTCCTTCGGCAGGCCGCCAGACGTTCGTCATGACATCTCCCAGGGGGGTGAAGCGGACGGACGGTGACGGTAGGAGGCCGCCGGCCGGCCTGGTACGTCGACCCGGGCGGTGAACACCGCGCCGTCGTGAGGGCCGGGCGCGGCGAGTCCCACGCGGGCGGTGGTGATGTGGAGGCGGTCCTCCTGCAGGCACACGCCGGCGGGCTGTCGTGCGGGCAGGTGCAGCGTGCGGTCGAGGCGGCCGTCCGGCAGATACCGGCGTACGGTGCCAGTGCCCCACACCGCGACCCATACGGCGCCTTCGGTGTCCACCACCATGCCGTCGGGGCTGCCGTCCGCGACGGTGACGAACGCCTCCGGTGTCCCGAGGTCGGCGGTGACCGGGTCCACGGGGTAGCGCCGGATGATTCCCCGTGCGCTGTCGGCCAGGTACATGGTGGAGCCGTCGTCCGTGAACGCCGGCCCGTTCGGGACCGTGATGCCGTCGAGGAGGCGGGCCACCGTGCCGTCGTGGTCGATCCGGTAGAGGGAGCCGGCCCCCTCGTGGGCGTCGTAGGTCATGCTGCCCGCCCAGAAGCGGCCGGAGGGATCGGCAGTCGCATCGTTCATACGCATGGGCCGTGCGGCGTCCGCTTCGGGCTGTGCCAGCCACCGTGTCGCCCCGTCGGGAGCGAGCAGGCAGATCCCGGTGCCCGCAGCGGCGATCCAGGTGCCCGGAGTACCGGCCACGGGGGCCACCGCGCCCAAGGGGACGGGCAGTTGGGCCAGCTGCTGCAGGGGGTCGGTGGGATCGCCGACGGCGGTGAGCAGACGGCCCGCGAGGATGTCCACGAGGACGATGCCGCGGTCCGTCCAGCGGATACCCTCACCGAGCTCGAGGCGGTCGGGACGGAGGGCTTCGGCTTCGGTCGCGTTGACGGCGTCACCTGCGGCTTCGGTCACGGCGTGGCGTCCTGTACGACGGTGCGGAAGACACGGGCGCGTTCACGCAGTGCGGCCATGCTGCCGCCGTCCGCGGCGTCGCCGACCAGAGGCGAGCCCACTCCGACAGCGATGGCTCCGGCAGCCAGGTACTCCCGGGCGGCCGCCGCGTCGACACCGCCCACCGGCACGAACGGCTCGTGCGGGAACGGTCCCTGCAGTGCCTTCAGGTAGGCGGGGCCGCCGGCTTGGGCAGCCGGGAAGATCTTCAGTGCGGTGGCGCCACACGTACGTGCGGCCAGGATCTCGGTCGGGGTCATCACCCCGGCCAGGACCGGCAGGCCGAGCCCGTGCGCCGCGCCGATGCCGTCGCCGAGCGCAGGGGTGACGGCGAAGTCCGCGCCGGCCCGCTGGGCGGCACGAGCATCGTCGGCGGTCAGGACGGTACCGGCGCCCAGGGGCCGGTCGGGGCCGAGCGCTTCGCGGGCCCGCTCGATGACGGACAGGGCGTCCTTGCCGCTCAGCGACACCTCGATCAGCTCGACGCCCTCGTCGGCCAGGGTCAGCACGGTGCGCAACGCTCCCTCCGGGTCGCCGCCGCGCACGATGGCGACCAGGCGGTGGGCGGCCAGGGCCGCTCGAAGATTCATGGACGAGCTCCTTGTCGGACAGGTCGGTTCACGGGCAGCGGCAGTTCGCGGTCAGCGTCAACCGCCACCGCACCTCGCCGGACGCGGGGACCCGGGCTGCGTCACCGGGGCCTGCTTCGGCGAGGTCGAAAACGCGGCCGAGCATCGGCTCGACACCCGTACTGCGGTAGGGGTGCGCGGCGGGGAAGCCGCCCAGGTTGCGCCACAGGGCGATGGACAACGGCTGCCCGTCGGCTTCGAGAACCCACGACAGACGGTCGGTGTGATCGTGGACGCAGCAGCGGGAAGCGTCCACGACGGCTCCGACCGCGCTGCCGTCGTCCGGACCGAACCGGTCCAGCCGCAGTCCGCAGGGAACGGGCCAGCTCCCTCCCACCCACGCGGCGCCCTTCGGCCACGCCCGGTCCAACAGCGGGGCCGCCTCGGGAAAGAGGCGGGTGCTCGCTCCGTCGCGGGAGTGCACCGTCGCACGGTCGGAGAGGTCGAGCAGGGCGTGGGCGGCCCACACGAAGCGGAAGCCAGCGTCGGCTGTCAGCACGTAGTCGGCCTCGGCTCCGTCGCGGGTGCTGCGGATGGCGCGGGTCAGCGTGAACCGGTCGCAGTGGACGACGTCCCTGTCCGCGTCCCGGGTCCAGGGGCGTGACCAGGCGTCACCGTGGTCGGGGGTGCCGCGGACGGTGGGGATGCATTCCTCCAGTCCGCCCGCGTCCACGAACGGGTCGCCGGGTGACACGCTCTCCCGCTCGGGTGCCTCGCGCCGCCACAGCCACTCGCGCCCGGCCGTGCGCAGTGAGGTCCAACGGCCGCCGTGGACGGGGTCGGTGACGATGTCCAGCGGCACGGTCACCACTCCGCGAAGGAACCGTCGGGGTGCCGCCACACCGGGTTGCGCCAGGTGTGACCGGCGCGGTCGGCGGCGCGTACGGCGGCCTCGTCGACGGTGATGCCCAGACCAGGTGCGTCGCCGCGGGACGCATGGCCGTCGACGAACCGGAACGGCTCGGGGTCGACCACGTAGGACAGCAGGTCGGCATCCTTGTTGTAGTGGATGCCGCGGCTCTGTTCCTGGATGAGGAAGTTGGGTGTGGCGAACGCGACCTGCAGGCTGGCCGCCAGCGCGATCGGGCCGAGCGGGCAGTGCGGGGCAAGCTGGGCGCCGTAGGTCTCGGCGAGCGAGGCGATACGGTGCACCTCGGAGATGCCGCCGGCGTGGGACAGGTCGGGTTGGGCGACGGCGATGCCGGCGGTGAGGGCGGGCAGGAAGTCGGTGCGCGAGTAGAGGCGTTCGCCGGTGGCCAGGGGTACCGGGCTTGCGGCGACCAGGCCGGGCAGCAGGTGGCCGTGGTCGGGGACGACCGGTTCCTCCACGAACAGCGGGTGCAGCGGGGCGAGTTCGGCCAGGACGCGGCGTGCGGAGGCGGCGGTGAAGCGGCCGTGGAAGTCGACGGCGACGTCGCGGTGCGGGCCGAGGAGGTCCCGGGCGGCGGCCACGCGGGCGACGACCTCCGCCGTCTCGGCCGCGGTGACGACCGGTGAGGTGGCGCCGGCGGCGTTCATCTTCACCGCGGTGAAACCGGCCTCCACCTGGGCGGTGATCTGTTCGGACAGCTCGGCGGGTTCGTCGCCGCCGACCCAGGCGTAGACACGGACGCGGTCGCGCACGGGGCCGCCCAGCAGGGCGTGCACCGGTGCGCCGTAGGTCTTGCCCGCGATGTCCCACAACGCCTGGTCGAGGCCGGCGACGGCGCTGGACAGGACGGGGCCGCCGCGGTAGAAGCCGCCCTTGGTCAGCACCTGCCAGTGGTCCTGGATGCGCAGCGGGTCCTGGCCGGTCAGGTACTCGGCGAGGACGTCGACGGCGGCACGGACGACCTCCGCGCGTCCCTCGACGACGGGTTCGCCCCAGCCGACCACGCCGTCGTCGGTCTCGATCCGGCAGAACAGCCAGCGCGGCGGGACCAGGAAGGTTTCTATGCGGGCGATCTTCACTTGCCGCCTTTCGTGTCGTCGGGGCTCTCGATCCGGTCCAGGTCGCGGCCGGCCTGGTCGAGCAGGGCACGCATGGCGGCCTCGGCGGCCTTCGGGTCCTGGTCGCGCACGGCGTCCAGGACGGCGCGGTGGGCCGGTACGGGGTCCTCGCTGTGCGGGTGGCTGTGCACGATGCGGTCGCGGTGGGCCAGGCCCGGCTCGATGACCACCTCCATGCGTTCGAGCAGTTCGTTGTGGGTGGCGGCGAGCAGGGCGCGGTGGAAGGCGAGGTCGGCCTCCACGGCGTGGGCCGGGTCGGTGCCTTGCTCCCGCATCGCGTCCACGGCGCTCTCCAGCGCCGCCAGGTCGGCGTCGGTGCGGCGCTCGGCGGCCAGGCGTACGGCGGCCGGTTCGATGATGGCGCGTACCTCGGCGAGGTTGCGCAGGAGTGCGCGGTCGTTGTCGGTGGTGCGGCCGCCCTCGAACTGCCAGCGCAGCACGTCGGCGTCGAGCAGGTTCCAGTCGGCGCGGGCCCGGACGAAGGTGCCGCGTTTCTGGCGGGCGTCGACCATGCCCTTGGCGGCCAGTACCTTGAGGGACTCGCGCAGGGCGGTGAGGCTGACGTCCAGTTCGCTCTGCAGTGCCACCAGGTCGAGCGTGGCCCCTTCGGGAATCTCGCCGCCCAGGATGCGGCGGGCGAGGGCTTCCACGGTCTGGCCGTGCACGCCGCGGCGGGCGTAGGGCGTCATGTCGTACAGCCTTTCTGCTGGTGTGGTGGCGCGGCGGTGG
>NZ_JBQQCE010000239.1:0-14460 GCF_052245645.1 Streptomyces sp. KR55
ATCTCGGCAGGATCACCCTCCCAAGGGTCGATCCGCAGCGCCGCCTCCGACTCCAGCCACCGCGTGTGCACGGCGAGGCCGAGGGCGGGGTCGCTCGCGGTGAACTCCGGGCTGTCCAGCAGCGCCCGGAACAGGGGCAGGGTCGTCGGCACCCCGTCGACCTCGAACTCCCCCAGGGCCCGCCGCGCCCGCGCCAGCGCCTGCCCCCGGTCGGCGCCGGTGACGATGAGCTTGGCGAGCATCGAGTCGAAGGCCCCGTCGACGACGGCGCCCTCCTCGATCCCGGTGTCCACCCGGATACCGGGGCCGGCCGGCGTGCGCCACCGGGTGACGGTGCCCGGGGTGGGCAGGAAGCCGCGCCCCACGTCCTCGCCGTTGATCCGGAACTCGACCGAGTGGCCTCGCCGGTCCACCGGGTCGGTGAACCCGAGCGGTTCGCCCGCGGCGATGCGGAACTGCTCCTGGACCAGGTCGATCCCGGTGATCTCCTCGGTCACCGGATGCTCCACCTGCAGCCGGGTGTTGACCTCCAGGAACGAGAGGGTGCCGTCCTCCCCGAGCAGGAACTCACAGGTACCCGCACCCACATAACCGGCCTCGGCGAGCACCGCCTTCGACGCGGCGCGCAGCGTCTCCTCCTGTTCGGGGGTGAGGAAGGGCGCGGGCGCCTCCTCGACCAGTTTCTGGTGGCGCCGCTGCACGGAGCAGTCACGGGTGGAGACCACCACCACGTTGCCGTGGCTGTCCGCGAGGCACTGCGTCTCGACGTGCCGTGCCCGGTCCAGGTACTTCTCCACGAAGCAGTCGCCCCGGCCGAAGGCGGCGGCGGCCTCGCGGGCGGCGGACTCCAGGAGCTGGGGGATCTCCTCCAGGGTGCGGGCCACCTTCAGCCCGCGGCCGCCGCCTCCGTTGGCCGCCTTGATGGCCAGCGGCAGTCCGTGCTCGCGGGCGAAGTCGAGGACCTCGTCCGGGCCGGCGACGGGACGGTCGGTGCCCGGTGCGAGCGGGGCCCGGACCCGGCGGGCGATCTCGCGGGCGGCCACCTTGTCGCCGAGCTGCTCGATCGCCTCCGGCGGCGGGCCGATCCAGGTCAGGTTCGCCGCGCGCACGGCCCGGGCGAATCCGGCGTCCTCGGAGAGGAAGCCGTAGCCGGGGTGGATCGCGTCCGCGCCGCACTCGGCGGCGACGGCCAGGATCCTGCCGACGTCCAGATAGGTGTCCGCGGCCGTGCTGCCGTGCAGGCCGTACGCCTCGTCGGCGAGCCGGGCGTGCGGCGCGTCCCGGTCCTGGTCCGCGTACACAGCGACGGAGCGCAGCCCCGCGTCCCGGCAGGCCCGGATGACGCGCACCGCGATCTCGCCGCGGTTGGCCACCAGTACCTTCTCCATGTGATGTGCTCCCGTCTCAGATGTCGTGGAGCCACGTCAGACGAGGCTCATTCCGACGATCGCCGCGGCGAAGCCGACCAGGGCGATCCAGGTGCGGTGGCGGTTGGCGCGAGCCCACCGGCTGCGGGTCTCGGTCCAGGCTTCCGGCAGCCGCTCGGGCTCCCAGGTGTCGATGATCCGGTTCATCCGGACGTTGGACAGTTCCGACACCAGCGCGACACCGACGAGGCCCGCCTCCGCCACGGCGAAGGCGAGCTTCGCGTCCGCGCCGGGTGCCAGGACGATCAGCAGCAGACCGACACCCAGCGCGATCTTGTCGATGGTGGGCATGAGCGGGTCGAAACGGGGGTCCAGGAGCCGGTGGACCTGCACGTACCGCCGACCCGGCAGATCGGCGAGCATGGGGACCACCGCGATCTCGACGGCGACCAGTACGCCTGCCAGCGCACCGCTGAGCAGGATGAGCAAGGCCGCCAGGGCGTCGACGAACATGGGTAACCGGCTCCTCGGTCGTCAGTAGTCGAAGTTCATCATCAGGCGGTAGGTCCCCTTCTTCGCGAAGGTCCCGAAGAACGCGCGCATGAACAGATCGCGCGCCCCACATACCAACGAGCCGCGCCACTTGCCGAGTTCGCCGATCCGGTACGCGCCGCGCACCATCGCCTCCACCCGCTCCCGGCGCACCTTCTCGTACTGTGCGATGGCGGTCCCGAGATCCGGCTCGCGGGCCAGCAGCCCGGACAGCACGACACCGTCCTCGATGGCCTGGCCGGCGCCCTGACTGAGGTTGAGGGTCATGGCGTGCGCCGCGTCACCGACCAGCACGACCCGTCCGTGGCCCCAGGCCGCGTCACGCGTCGGCGGACGGTCCGCGATGTCGATGGGCAGGATCGCGTCCTCGCGGGTCGCCGCCAGGATCCGCGGAATGGGGTCGGGCCAGTGCGCGTACGACTCGCACATCACGTCCCGCTTGGTCTTGCGGAACATGTCGAAGGCGGCGCTCGTCTCGTCGGATGTGATCGCGTCCCAGTAGACCTCGCGGTCGTTGAGCCGGCAGTAGAGGAAGCGCAGTCCGCCTCGTCCCCACAGGTTGAAGAAGGTGCCGCTGGGGACGACGTCCTCGCCGGGGAGCTCGGCGATCGCCTGCCACGCCGTGTAGCCGGCGTAGCGGGGCGGCAGGTCGTGGCCGTGCCGCAGTGTGCTGCGTACGGCCGACCGCATGCCGTCGGCGCCGATCAGTACGTCGGCACGCTCCACGGATCCATCCGCGAACCGGGCGGTCACCCCCTCGGCGTCCTGCTCGAACCCGACGCACTGGGCGCCCATCACGACCGAGTCACCCGCCTCCTCCAGGAGGAGGGAGTTGAGGTCGGAGCGGCGCAGCGCCACGGCGGGCGCGCCGATGCGCTGCGCCTCGGGCCCGATCTGCCAGCGGGCCAGGGTGCGGCCGCTGTCGGAGCGGAACTCGTGGACGAGTATCTCCGAACTGACCTTGGCGACCTGGTCGTCGAGCGACAGCTTCCGCAGGGCCACGAACGCGTTGTGCCACAGCATGAAACCGCCGCCGGTGAGCAGCCGGCTCGGTTCGGTCCTGCGCTCGAACACCTTGACATCGACGCCGGCCTGCCGCAGACCGATCGCCGTGGTGAGGCCGCCGATACCGGCGCCGATCACCAGTGCCTTCTGCACGGACATGGCGATCCCCTCAGCCGGCCGCGGGCAGGTCGCCCGGGGTGCGGTACGACTCGAGCGTGGCGCGCACCTCGTGGATCGAGCGCCGGAAGGAGTCGGCCCAGTACGGGAACATGGCGGCCGACTGCCGCATGTGCTCGGGGTCGTCCGCCCACGTCCGGAACAGCTCCTCCGACTCCCACTCGGCGATCAGCGCGTACTTCGTGGGGTCGGAGGTGTCCCGCACCAGTTCGTCCCGCAGATGGCCGGGCGTTCCCCGGACCTTGCCGGTGACCTCGATGTACGCCTTCTCGAAGGCCTCGAAGTCCTCCGGCCTGATGGTCGCGGTCATGATGACGCGGATGCTCATCGCGGAGCCGTTCCTTTCTCGGTCGGTGAGGTCTCGCTCGGTGCGGTCTCGCTCGGTGAGGGCGAGGCGATGTGGGCCACCACCTCGAAAAGGGTCTTCGTCGCCGAGTCCCGGAGCTGATCCAGCGCGGCGGACAGCGCCTGCCGGTCCTCGCTGTGCTGGTAGCGCGCGAGGTGCTCGGCCGTCTCCCAGTCCGCGGTGATGGTGTAGCGCAGGGGGTCCTCGGCGCCGCGCAGCATCGTCTGGCCGATGGAGCCGGGGTAGCGGCTCGCCACCTCGGCGGCGTCCCGCCAGGTCCGCTCGAAGGCATTGGTGCATCCTTCGCGGACGCGCATGTCCAGTGCGGTGCGGATCACGGCCGCCCCCAACCGCCGGTGCGGTGCCCGGTGAAGGGCTGCCAGACGGGTCGCTCGGGCCGGACCGCAGGCGGCTCGGTGGACGGGCCGCCGAGCCGGGCGACGAGCAGGGCCACCACCGCTGCCGTCTCGTGCGCGTCGGGTGTACCCCGCACGATCTGCAGCACGTCCGGGGCCGCGGTCACGCGTTCCACGAGTAGAACTCCTTGGCCATCGCGTCGGCCGGACCGCGCCAGGTGACCGGGTCGTAGGCGGCGATGTGCGGCTTCAGCTTCTCGTTGACGTCCTGGAAGAGGTGGTGGCCGCGCACCTCCTCGATCCGGCCGCCGATGTCGCCCTCGGATCCGATCAACTGGAAGTAGAGGCCGTGGAACTGGAAGAGCCTGCGGTGCTTCACCCCCACGAGGTGGGGGAGTTCGGTGGCGTCCGACTCGGCCCAGATGTCAGAGACGACCCCGCTGTCCTCGGGGGCCATGCGCGCGACGATGAGCGTGTACTGCATGAGCACTCCTTTTCCCGGTGGCCGATCGGTCCCCGACCGCCTGGCGACATCCTCGATGTCACGGATAAAGCCGTTGTGAGGGGGCGACAAACGGCCCGGCGGATCAACCAATTAGGTTGCTGGCTAACATTTTTGGGCTATCGTGGCCATGGGCTGCCGCTGTGATCCCCCGCCAGCGGCAGCCCTCTCATGCGATTCGACCTGTCACGAGCCTCACCATGACCAGGAAGGCACGGCATGATCACTCGAAGAGCACTGCTCGGGGCGGCCGGGGCGGGGGCGATGACCCTTTCCCTCGGGGCCGCACCGCCCTCGGCCGGGCCGCGGGGCACGGCGGACTGGGACCGGCTGCGGGCCCACCTGAAGGGCCGTCTGGTGCTCCCGGGGGACAGCGCCTATCCGCTGGCCAAGCAGCTCAGCACCGCCGAGTTCGACAGCATCCACCCGCAGGCCGTCGCCTACTGCGCGAGCCCCGCCGACGTGGCGCTGTGCCTGGCCTTCGCCCAGGACGAGGACATCACGCTCGCCGCCCGCAGCGGCGGTCACAGCGCCGCCGGATACTCCACCACCACCGGCCTCGTCATCGACGTGTCCGCTCTCGCAGGGGTGAGCATCGGCCCGGACCGCGCGACGCTGGGCGCCGGCACCCAGCTCGTCGACGCGACGAACGCGCTCGCCCCGCACGGCCTTGCCGTACCCGGCGGGTTCTGCCCCACCGTGGCCCTCGGCGGTTTCCTGCAGGGCGGGGGCACCGGACTGCTCACCCGTTACGCCGGCATTGCCAGCGACACCGTACGGGCCGCCCGGGTGGTGCTCGCCAGCGGACGGCACGTCCGGGTCTCGCCCGACCGCCACGCCGACCTGTACTGGGCGATCCGCGGAGGCGGCGGTGGCAACTTCGGCATCGTGACGTCGTACGAACTCGACCCCCTGCCCGTCACCGAGCTCTCGCGCGCCACCCTGGAGTGGAGCTACGACGCCGCCGTCGACGTGCTCGACGCCTGGGCGCGCTGGATCGTGGACGCCCCCCGCACGGTCGGCGGCTCTGCGGTCGTGGCCCTGCCCGACGCGGCGCCGGGCAACACCCCATTGGTGTCCGTCCTGTTGGGCTCGATGGGTGGACCGGAGGTGCTGGCCGCGGAGGCGGCACGGCTGGTCTCCGCGGTCGGCCGGGCCCCCGTCCGGCAGCAGACCACCACCAAGCCCTACGTCACCGCGATGATGGAGCAGTACGGCTGCGGCGACTACTCCGTGCCACAGTGCCACCGGACCGGCTCCGGCCCCGAGGCGCGGCTGCCCCGGGCCGCCTTCGCCACGGAGCGCAGCCGGCTCTTCGACGGGCCGCCGGCCCGCACCATGTGGGAGGACGTGGTCGGACTGTTCGACCAGGTCCGGGTGCCGGGACAGCGACATCTCCTCCAGGTGGGCGCCCTGGGCGGGGCCGCCAACGACCCGGGCCGCACCGACACCGCCTATGTCCACCGCGACACCCTGTTCAACGTCAGCTGCCTGGGCGTGATCGCCGCGGGCCCCGTGGACGAATCGGCGCGGGCCGCCGCCCGGCAGTGGGCGGACACCGGTTTCGGCGTCCTGGACCCGCACGCCAACGGCGAGACGTACCAGAACTTCATCGACCCGCGGCTGGAGAACTGGCGCTCCGCGTACTACGCGGAGAACTACGCCCGCCTCGTCGAGGTCAAGCGCAGGTACGACCCGTACCGGCTGTTCCGCTTCCCGCAGAGCATCGGCTGAGCCAGGACAAGCGGCCCCCCCCGGAGCCGGGGGGCCGCTTCTCCTGTGTGTGTCACGCGGCGAGGCGGGCGCGCTCCTCCACCCGGCGGCGGATCAGCGCCAGTTGCAACGAGGAGTTGGTGCTGATGCGGGCCGTCATGGTCTCGGTGTCGACCGGCGCCTGCGGCTTCATGGCGAAGTCCTGGACCCAGCGCATCTCGACACCCCCCTCGACCTTGCGGTACGTCCAGACGATGTCCATGAACTCGAACGGGCCGGTCTCGACCCGGCGAGCGCGCACCGTGCCCGTCTCCGGGTCCAGGGTCCGCTCCGACACCCAGCTCCACACCGTCCCGTTCTCGTCGGGGTGCATGCTGAGCCGGAAGGTCACGGAGTTCTCGGCGGACTGCAGGATCTCGGCCTTCGCATATTCGCTGAACAGCTCGGGCCAGGCGGCGACGTCGTTCGTCTGCCGCCACACCTCGTCGTAGGGGGCGTCGATGACGATGCTCTGCTCGGTGTGGCCCGCCGTCAGCAGGCCGGCGTCGACCAGCCGCCGGTTCAGGGCGAACAGCAGCGCGGTGGCGCTCTTGCTGTGGTCGGCGCCGCTGTCCGGCTCCAGGCCGTAGCGCTGCTCCAGCTCGGAGACGACGCCGAGCACGCCGAGCGAGTCGACGCCGAGGGAGTCGAAGGACACCGTCTCGTCGAGGAGTTGGTCGGCGGTGAGGCCCGCACCCGAGGCACGGTTGATCAGTTCGGCGTACTCGTCAAGGGAGATCACGGTGACGGTCACGGTGGGGTGTGCCTTTCTGTGAGTTCGTGAGTCGGAGGTCCTACACGGACCGGATGACGACGGCCGCGTTGAAGCCCTCGAAGCCGCGCGCCAGCACCAGCGCGGTGCGCACGGTCGCCTGACGCGTCTCGCGTACGACGTCCAGGCCGATGCCGGGGGCGAGCTCGCCCAGGCTCGGGGTGCCGGGGATGACGGAGTCCCGGATGGACAGCAGCGCCATCGCCACGTCCAGCGGTGCCCCGCCCGCATGCAGGCGTCCCACGAGGCACTTGGGCACCGTCACCGGCACCCCGCGGGCACCGAAGACCGCGCTGATCGCCTCGGCCTCGGCCCGGTCGGCCTCGGGCACCCCGAGCCCGTCGGCGAAGACCACGTCGACCTCGGACGGGTCGACCCGGGCATCGGCCAGCGCTCGCACGATCGCCCGCCGCAGTCCGGGCTCGCGGCCCGAACCGGGACGCGGGTCGAAGGTGGCGGCGTAGCCGGCGAGCACTCCGTAGCCCGGACCGGCGTCTCGGGCGCCCACGGTGTCCTCGGCCTCGAGGATGAAGATCGCCCCGCCCTCGCCCGCGACGTATCCGTCCGCCCCCGCGTCGAAGGGCCGGTAGGCCCCGACCGGGTCCCGCCTTTCCGTCAGCAGCCGGGACGTGGCGTGACAGGCCAGCGCGTAGGGGCCGAGCGGGGCGTCCGTGCCGCCGCTGACCACCGTCGTCGCGTCACCGACCAGCGCCCGACGGGCCTGGCCCAGCGCGTCGAGACCGCCGGCCTGCTCGCCCACCAGCACCCCGCAGGCGCCCTTCATGCCGTGCCGGATGGAGATCTGGCCGGTGGTCGCCGCGTAGAACCAGGCGATGGACTGGTACGGCCCGACATAGCGCGCGCCCTTGTCCCACAGTTTCTGGATCTCGCGCTGGCCGAACTCGTTTCCGCCCGACGAGGTCGCCGTGATCACCGACATGTCGTACTCGTCGAGGGCCGCCGGATCGATCTCCGCGTCCTCGAGCGCGCGTGCCGCGGCGACCAGGCCGAGCTGCGTCCACCGGTCGGTCTGCACCATGAGCCGGCCGTCGATGCTGTCGCGCGGCGCGAAGTCGGCGACCTGGCCGGCCAGATGGACCGGATATCCGGAGGCGTCGAAGGTACTGATCGGCCCGATGCCGCTGACACCGTTGAGGGTCGCGTCCCAGAACTCCTTGGTGGTGGAGCCGTTCGGGGCGATCGCTGACACACCACTGAACACGGTGCGACGGTTCTTGGTCATTCCGTCACTTCCTGCTTGCCAGGCCGGGCCGGGCCAGCAGCATCGCCGACTGGAAGCCGCCGAAACCGCTGCCCACGCTCAGCACGATGTCGTTGACGTTCTTGCGCGCGGCCAGCGGCACGTAGTCGAGGTCCAGAGCCGGGTCCTGGTGCTGCAGGTTGGCCGTGGGCGGGACCGTGTCGGTCTCGATCGCCAGCGCGCAGGCAGCGACCTCCAGGGCGCCGATGGCGCCGAGCGAGTGACCGATCATCGACTTGATGGAACTGACGGGAACCCGGTAGGCCGCCTCGCCCAGGGCCTTCTTCACCGCCGCCGTCTCATGACGGTCGTTCTGCGCCGTGCCGGAGCCGTGGGCGTTGACGTAACTGATCATGTCGGGCGTGATGCCGGCCCGGCGCATGGCGATCTCGATCGCCTCGGCCATGTCGAGCCCGTCCGGCTTGAGCCCGGTCATGTGGTAGGCGTTGCTGCGCTGCGCGAACCCGATGATCTCCGCGTAGCCGTGCGCGCCCCGGCGGGCCGCGTGCTCCCGGCTCTCCAGGACCAGCACCGCGGAGCCCTCGCCGAGCACGAAGCCGTCCCGGTCCCGGTCGAAGGGGCGTGAGGAGTGCGCGGCGTCCTCGTTGTTGCGCGAGGTGGCGCCGATGGCGTCGAAACAGGCCACCGTGATCGGGGAGATCGGGGCGTCGGTCGCCCCGGCGATCACGACGTCGGCGGCGCCCTCCTAGATGAGCTGCACCCCGTGGCCGACCGCATCGAGCCCGGAGGTGCAGCCGGTGGAGACCACCGTCGTCGGCCCCTCCGCGCCGGCCGTCCATGCCACCTCCACCGCGAGGGTGCTCGGGATCAGCGCCCGGTAGAGGTGGTCGGTGGCGAACTCGGGCGAGACCTCCCAGTTCTTGCCCGAGTCGCTGACCACCACGTACTCGTCCTCGAGCCGAGTGGTGCAGCCGACCGCGCTGCCGATGCTGACGCCCACCCGCTCCGGGTCGGCCTGCCCGGGCTCCAGACCGGCGTCCGCGAGGGCCTCACGGGCGGCGACCACGGCGAACTGTGCGCTGCGGTCCATGCGTTCCACCTCGTGCGGCGTCAGCCCCGCCGCGGCGGCGTCGAAGTCGACCTCCGCCGCGATCCGGGACTGGAAGCCGGCGGCGTCGAACAGTGTGATCCCGCGCGTCGCGGTCCGGCCGGCGGTCAGCAGATCCCAGTAGGCCGCCCGGCCGACGGCGCCCGGGGCCACCACGCCCACCCCGGTGACGACGGCTCCCCAGTCGCTCATCGCGGCTCTCCCGCGGGGGCCAGCTCGGGGAAGGGCAGGTCCTCGGTGTCCACGTGCCCGAGGTCGGGACGCGGGGCCAGCGGGCCCAGGTGGTAGACGAGCTCCGCGGCCTCGGTGCCCTTGTTCTCCAGCCGGTGCCGGACCCCGATCGGGACAAGGATGCCCTCCTGGGGGCCCAGCTCGATGTCCTCGCCGTTGAGCCGCATGACGATCCGTCCGGACAGCAGCAGGACGAACTCCTCCGAGTAGGGGTGGTAGTGCTCGCTGATGTACTCGCCGGGCTCGAGCCGGGCGTGGCCCATGAACCCGCTGGTGGCGCCCACGTTCGCGGGTCCGAGCAGGGTGCGCAGCGTGCCGCCCCGGTGCCGGTTCACGGGCACCTCGCCGAAGGCGACCTTGCGGAAGCTCTTCCGCGCGCTGTCCGTGCTCTCGTTGCTCATGAGACGTGACTCCTCAGGGTGTCGGGTGCGGTCACAGCGGCGAGTTGCCGTGCTTGCGCTCGGGAAGGGTGACCCGCTTGGAGCGGAGCATCTGCAGTCCGGTGTGGATGGCCGACCTGGTCTCGCGCGGGTCGATGACGTCGTCGACGAGGCCGCGCTCCGCTCCGTAGTACGGGTGCATCAGGGTGCGCTGGTACTCCTCGATCAGCCGACGCCGGGTGTCCTGCTCGTCGTCGGCGTTCTGGATGGCCCGTCGGTGGATCACGTTGGTCGCCGCCTCGGCGCCCATCACGGCCACCTCGTTGGAGGGCCAGGCGAGGGAGAGGTCGGTGCCGATGGACCGGGAGTCCATGACGATGTAGGCCCCTCCGTACGCCTTGCGCATCAGCACCTGGATGCGGGGCACCGTTGCCTCGCAGTACGCGTACAGGAGCTTGGCCCCGTTGCGGATGATGCCGTTGCGTTCCTGGTCGACACCCGGCAGGAAGCCCGGGACGTCCACCAGCGTCACCAGCGGGATGTTGAAGGAGTCGCAGAACCTGATGAACCGGGCCGCCTTCTGCGAGGCCTCGATGTCCAGGACGCCGGCGAGGACCATGGGCTGGTTGGCCACCATGCCGACGACCTCGCCGCCGATCCGCGCGAGACCGATGACGACGTTCCCGGCCCAGGCCTGCTGCAACTCCAGGAAGTCGCCGTGGTCGACGATCTCCTCGATCACCTGACGTACGTCGTAGGGCTGGTTGGGGGAGTTGGGGACGATGTCGAGCAGCCGGTCACAGGAGCGGTCGACCGGGTCGGCCGGGGCTTCCGCGGGCGGGAACTCCCGGTTGTTCGAGGGCAGATACGACAGCAGCCAGCGCAGCGTCTCGAATGCGTCGTCCTCGTCGTCGTGGACGAACGTCGCCTGCCCGGACTCGGCGTGCACGTCGGCGCCGCCGAGTCCCTCCAGGCCGATCTCCTCCCCGGTGACCGCCTTGATCACATCGGGCCCGGTGACATACATGCTCGCCGTCTTGCGCACCATCAGCACGAAGTCGGTGAGTGCCGGTGAGTAGGCCGCGCCGCCGGCGCACGGTCCGAGCATCACGCTGATCTGCGGGATCACCCCCGACGCCGCGACATTGCGGCGGAAGATGCCGCCGTACCCCGCGAGGGCCATCACGCCCTCCTGGATGCGGGCGCCGGCACCGTCGTTGAGCCCGATCAACGGAGCGCCCGCACTCTGCGCCAGATCCATCACCTTGTGGATCTTCGCGGCGTGGGCCTCGCCGAGTGAGCCACCGAAGATCCCGAAGTCGTGCGCGTACACGAAGACCTTGCGGCCGTCGACCGTGCCCCAGCCGGTCAGCACACCGTCCGTGTAGGGGCGTTTGGCGTCCATCCCGAAGTCGGTGGCCCGATGCCGGCGCAGCATCTCCAGCTCGGTGAAGGAACCCGGGTCGAGCAGCCGCTCGATCCGCTCCCGCGCCGTCAACTTGCCCAGCCGGTGCTGCCGCTGGGCCGACTCCTCGTTCAGGCCCTCCACCACGCGCTGCTTGATGACGGCGAGTTCGGTGGTCCGGTCCGAGAGCCCCTCGGCGGGCAGTCCGGCCGGGGCATCGAGTTCCTTCTCCCGCACCTCCGTCACAGCAGTGCCATGCCGTTGATCGTCCGACACGCCACTCACGCTCCCTCCAGCAGACGCGCTTCACATGGCCGGCCCGATCGACCGGCACCCGTCGGAGTCTGCTGCGGCGAAAAAAAGTTCCTATTAGTCCGCCGCAAAGCCGAGGGGCTTCGTTGCCGCTTATTCGGCGCTTTATCGGGGCCGCCGATACTCGTGGCAGCCGAATGACCGGAAGGAAAGGACGGACAATGACTGCGACGCGCGGACGCGTAGTCCACCTGGACGGCGTCAAGCCCATCAAATGGGCTGGTGAGACGGGGCGTTGGCTGCTCCGTGGCGAGGATACCGGTGGCCTGTATTCCTTCTTCGAGGTGACGACCCCGCCCGGGGGCGGACCGCCGTTGCACATTCACGAGGACGTCGACGAGTCCTTCTACGTCATCGACGGGGAATACGAGATCGAGCTCGACGGAGAAAAGCACAAGGCGCCGGCCGGCAGCCTGGTGTACGGGCCCCGCGGGGTGGGGCACGCCTTCGTCAACACCTGGCACAGGCCGAGCAAGATGCTGTGCATCGCCACCCCGGGTGGCGTCGAGAACTGGTTCGAGGAACTGGGCCGGCTGATCGACGGTCAGGGCCCGCCGGACTGGGAGAAGATGCAGGCCCTCGCCACCAAGCACCACATCGTCGGGTTCCGTCCCAAGCGCGGTCCGCTCGCGGCGGGCGGCGGCCGGCCGGGTGGACCTGTGGGTGGCGCTCCGGGCGGCGCGCCCGCGGAACGGGGCTAGGCCATGGCTGGGAACTCGGCCGACATCCTCGCCGGGACCGTGGCGGGCGTCGCCGTCATCCTGACGGCGGGGTCGGTGCTCGTCCCCCTGCTGCGGCGCTTGAGGCAGCCACCGGTGATCGCCGAGATCCTCGCGGGGATTCTGCTGGGTCCCAGCCTGCTCGGCCTTCTTCCGGGCGACCTGCCCGACGTGCTGTTCCCGGCGGAGACGCGTTCCGGGCTGGCCGGGATAGCGCAGGTGGGCATCCTGCTCTTCATGTTCCTGATCGGGTGGGAAATCGATCTGAGGCAGGTGAGCGCCCGTAAGAAGGCGGTGCTCAGCATCTCCCTGGCGGCGATCGCGGTGCCGTTCGTCACCGGTGCGGCGCTGGCCGCCTGGATCCACGCCGAGCACGACACCGTCGGCGGGCACCACGTGGGGAAGCTGCCCTTCGTCCTGTTCGTCGGCACGGCGATGGCCATCACGGCGTTCCCGGTGCTCGCCCGGATCATCCTGGAGCACCGCCTCCAGCACACGCGCGTGGGCATCGTTGCCCTGGCGAGCGCCGCCGTGGGCGACGCACTCGCCTGGTGCATGCTCGCGGCGGTGTCGGTGGTGGCGGTCTCCACCGGCTCCGGCCAGGTGATCACGGTCGTCGGCGGCACGGCGCTGTACGCCCTGGTGCTCTTCGTCGTCGTACGCCCACTGCTGCGCAGGCTGATCGACGGGATGACGAAGAACGATGTCGTCTCACCGCGGCTGCTTCCGATCCTCGCGGCCGGCGTCTTCCTCTCCGCCTACGTCACGCACCGGATCGGACTGGACGCGATCTTCGGTGCCTTCACCTTCGGTCTGATCATGCCGCGCGACTCGCTCAAGCGGCTCAAGTCCTCGGTGTGCGTGCCGTTCGAGCACATCACGACGCTGCTCATGCCCATCTTCTTCATCACCACCGGACTCTCGGTCGACGTCACGCAGCTGGGCGGGGCCGGGCTCCTGGAACTGGTCGCCATCGTGCTGGTCGCCTGCTTCGGGAAGATGTCGGGGGCGATAGCCGCGGCCCGGATGACGGGCATGACCTGGCGCGAGTCCTCGGTCGTCGCAGTGCTGATGAACACCCGGGGGCTCACCGAGCTCATCATCCTGAACGCCGGGGTGAGCATGGGCGTCCTGGACAACCGAATGTTCACGATGATGGTGCTGATGGCGCTGGTGACCACGGCCCTGGCCGGCCCGCTCGTGCCCCGCCAGTCCTATGCGCGTGGCGACACCGAACTGCCGCTCACGGAAGCGGCGGTTCCACAGGCCAAGTGAGACGACCACCGGCTCGCCGGGACCCGGGGACCGGTGTCCACGACCGTACCCGCGGCTCCGCGGCCGGCTCGAGTCCGCCCCTGTCCCCGGGAGGCGGCCGGCCCGTTCCCCGCCCCGGCCCTGCCGCCGCCCCGTCCCGTACCTGTCCGGCTCGAGGGAGACCGACGATGTCCTACCCGTACAAAAGCGCCTTCATCACCGGTGCGTCGAGCGGCATCGGCGCCGAGTTCGCCGAGCAACTGGCCCGCCGCGGCGCCGATCTGACGCTCGTCGCCCGGCGTGAGACCAGGCTCAAGCAGCTCGCCTCCAGACTCTCCGAGCAGTACGGGGTGTCGACCGAGGTGCTCGCGCTCGATCTGGGCGACGAGAGCGACCTGGAGGTCGCGGCCGGGCGGGTGAGCGAACCGGGCCGGGCGGTCGACCTGCTGGTCAACTGTGCCGGCTACGGATCCACCGGCTACTTCCGGGATCTGCCGAGGGAGCGCGAGACCCACCAGATCCGGGTCAACCTGCTGGCTCCGGTGGTCCTCACCCACGCGGCCCTGGGACGGATGAGCGAACGCCGGCACGGCGGAATCCTCAACGTCTCGTCCATCGTCGCGGCGCTGCCGATGCCGAAGTCCGCGGTCTACGGGGCGTCCAAGGCGTTCCTCGGCTCCTTCAGCGAGAGCCTGCACCTGGAGGCGCGCAGCAGCGGCGTGCACGTCACCACCGTACGAACGGGTCTGGTGCGCACGGAGTTCCACGAGGCCGCAGGCATCGACACCGCCGGGCTTCCCAAGCTGGCCTGGATGACTCCCGAGCAGATCGTGGAGCCGTCGCTGCGGGCCGTCGCCAAGGGCAAGGCCTTCGTCACGCCCGGCGCGATGAACCGGCCGCAGCCGTTCTTCCTCGGCGCCCTGCCGCGGCCTGTGCTGCAGGCGATGGTGCGCCGTATGTACCGGGTGTGATCCGGCGCTCCACATGACCGGGCCCCGGC